>JBAWGU010000438.1:0-13757 GCA_049593215.1 Pyrinomonadaceae bacterium | reverse complement strand
AAAATAATGCTTGACGCTGACGAGCCATTGCGTTGAGTATGCGTGGGTTGATTCTTCAAACTTCTCCGAGGTGAATATGAAAACAACTCTTTCAATCGCTCTCGTCATGCTCTGTTTCGGATCGTCTCTCTCTGACGCATCAGGCCAGAGAACACGGAAGAATATTGCCTCCGAGATGCAAATCTTCTGGAGCACGTTTCAAGCGGCAGTTGCTCGAAATGATAAAGAGGCTGTGGCTTCCATGACACACTTTCCCTTAGAGATGCCCTACGGCGTGAGGAGCATCAGGACGAAAGCGCAGTTTATGAAAAGCTATTCGAAGATATTCGATGCGGAGACGAAGAAATGTTTCTCGACAGCCACACCGAATCCTGAGCGCGCGAAGACTAAGAGATTCTGGATCGGTTGCGGCGAGGCGATGATGTACTGGTTCAACATGGTCAACGGCGAATACAAATTTATATCCGTTGATAACGTCAACGAGTGAAGGCTAAAGAAGGCAAAAGTAAAAAGGTAAAAGGCAAAAGTGTGGGGAAACCACTTCTTAATTAACCACCTCAAGCATGAGTGCTGTAATTAAAAAGTTGGCCTCCCCTGACTTTTACCTTTTTCCTTTTTACTTTTGCCTTTGCATCACGAGCCGCACTCGGCATTGCTGCGCGGATGCACTGTGCTGAATCTGTCTTGATACTCCGCGCTCGTCAGAAATGAGCAGACCATGCCGCGATAGTTCTGCGGCTCACGATTGGTCAGGATGTCCAACCAGAAATCATACCCGGCCTGATCTATGTCGCGCCTGAGATAGCCGTAGTATTGCATCAAGACAAACGCAGGATTGTACTCTCTCGTCTTAAACTCCTGTATCTCTATCACGTCGCGTAGCGCCTGCGCGCGCGTCCTGCCTCCATTCATCGCGTTGATTTCTTGCAGGCGCTCTATCGTGTAAGGAAAGAGGCCCGCCGTGTCGAAGAGCTTGTTGACGAACTGATCGTTACTCATCGTCGCCGGGTAAGCTTGCAGGAAAGCGGCGCGCGTGACCCACTCGTTTGCAAAAGCAGTCTTGCTGGCTTCGAGGTTTGAGCCGCCGACAACCTTGCCGCGATCCGTAGTGAACTCTGCGTAGGTCGGCCTGCGCCCCAGCGAAGCTTTGTAGATGCGATAGACGAAAGAGCCTGTCTCTTGAAACTCCGTCTCGATGAAGAAGGCCGCGCTCACATCAATTCGTCTTGCGCGAATGCAGGAAGTGTTCGAGCCGCACTGAGTAATCTGAGTGGTCCAGTAATTCAAGCCGCCCGCGTCCGGCTCGCGGCCCAGAAAATCCGCATAGTGCTGGCGCACAAAAAACTGCGCGTCTTCAACAGGGTTCGTCGTAAGCGGCAACGTATAAGTGATTCTGAAAACGGAGTTGGTCCCGCGCGCCAGATAATAGAGCGCGCCGTCCGCAGAGACTTGCAGATCAACGGGTGAAGAAATGCCCGAAGCGAAATCCGTCACCGCGCCTGTCGCCGGATCATATCTGCGAATCCAACCCGTGCATAAATCCGCGAAGAAGTAAGTGTTGATGTACGCGGCGGGAAATCTTGCCGTCGCCGGATTGTAGAAAGCTCCGCCAGCGATGGCGCAGCCCGTCGTGCTTGTCGAGCCGTGCCCATACTGAAAGAGCGGATTCGTAAATCCCGCGTTGCTACAAGTGCCCTCGCAAATCGCCCAGCCATAATTCGAGCCAGCAATGCCGTCATCAATCTCTTCCCACGCGCTCTGGCCCACATCGTTGATGAACAGTCGGCCCGTCTCCGGTTTGACAGCAAACGTAAAAGGATTGCGCAGACCCAAAGCCCAGATCGCGCGATTGACGCCGCTGGTCGTGCCCGTGACGCCCGGAAACGAAGTCGGATTGTCGGAAGGAATCGTTCCGTCCGAATTGATTCTCAGCACCTTGCCGAGCAGATTCGTAAGCGTCTGCGCGTTTGCGCCGTTCGCGTTCTCTCCGACGCCCGCATAGAGTTTTCCGTCAAGGCCAAAGTGTATCGCGCCGCCATTGTGATTCGTCGCCGAGCTGAGGTTGTTCAGATCAAGCAGCACGACCTCACTGCCCGCCACAGCCACATCGCCGTTCGCGGTGAAGCGGCTGATGCGATTGTGGACCTGCGGCGTGGTCGCGGTGTAATAGATATAGACAAACTGATTCGCAGCAAAGTTCGGATCGAATGCGACGCCGAGCAGACCGCGCTCGCCGTTAGAATCCACAGTCACCGTCAGGAAAGGCGTCGAGAGCAGCGCGCCGTTCTTGATGACACGCAACTGCCCTCCTTGCTGGCAGACGAACAGCCGCCCATCCGGCGCAAACGTCATCGCCGTCGGATTAGACAGGCCGGTGATCTGCGTTTCCGTGAAACCGCCCGGCAGCGTCGCCGCCTGAACCGAAGACAAAATCAGGAACGAGAGAAAGATGCTGAGAGCAAACTTGAAGACACGTTGACCCATGTTCGTAAACTTCCTTTTCCGGTGAGAGCTATTGTTTTGGGGAAGGATTAAATATTAGCAGGCCGCGCTAAAAATTCAAACTGATTATTTGAAGACAAAGGGGTAAAAGGGGAAGAGGGGAAGAGGGGAAAAGGGACGGGCGATTGTTTTGTCTTTCCCTTTCCCCTTTTACCCCTTTCCCCTCTTCCCCGTCTTATCGTCCCTTTCAACTCTTCTCGTGCTTCATCGCCTTGCGAAACTTGCGTTTGAGCATATCGCGGCGAAGGGGCGAGAGGTGGTCAATGAAGAGATGGCCGTCGCAATGATCCGTCTCGTGTTGAAGGCAACGCGCGGTGAGGCCCGTGCCTGTTGTCTCAAACCATTCGCCCTTTAAATCCTGCGCGCGCAAGACGACCGTGCTGGCGCGTTTGAGCGGCGTGCCAATGCTCCCCAGAGAGAGACAGGCTTCATCACCCTCCTGCTCGCCTTCCGCGCTGATAATCTCAGGATTGGCAGCGACGATGCGCGTCCCTTCGCAGTTCATCACAAAAAACCGCAGCGATAATCCAACCTGCGGCGCAGCCAGCCCGACACCCTTCGCCGCGTACATCGTCTCGAACATCTCCGCCGCGAGCGCCGCCAACTCTTCATCAAACTTTTCCACCGGCTCGCCCACTGCGGTCAGCACACTCGCCGGATAACTTGCAATCTTCAACATGATAAAAAGATGTCCGTTGTCCGTCGTCAGTGGTCCGTTGTTTTGAGTGTCGTCTATATTGAATGCCTTACCTTCAGCATTCAATGCTCTGAGCACAAACAACGGACAACGGACCACTGGCTACGGACAGTTGCTTTATGCTATCGGAACGTTTCTCTCTTCCTGCTTCTCTTCAATCTTCATCACGCCGTCGGTCATCCAGCAATCTTTGCAGGGGCCATCCGGTTGTTTGGAGAGGATGAAGACATAGACGGCTCTTGCGCCTTCGGAATCAATGAGCGTGATGCGCATGTGCGCCACACCCTCGAAGATTTTGACAGGCCCAAACTCTACGCTCCGGTGATTGAGCAAAGGCTTGTAAGCAGGATTTTTCAGAAGCAGCACGAAGTGATCAAGCGGCCCTGTCTGCGCTCTGTTCGCAGGAGACGCGAACTTGAACGCCGTCGCAATCCCGCTATCTTTCGCAGGACTGTCGTTGTGCTGCAAAGCTTTCAGTTGAGAGTTGACGACATCCACAGGCGACAGTTGCGCGCTCGGCTCTGTTGCCGCGACAGGCTCTTTCGTCGTGTTCGACTGCGTTTGCCAGCACGCCTTCGTCGCAACAGCCTGCGGAGCAAGACTGAAAACAAACGCGAAGACCGTCGCTATCAAAACCGCTCGCGCTCTATTCGAGACTAAAGATACATCAAGCTTCATGGACCGCCTCCTTCCCTGCGCCGACATCTCTTAACTTTAGTTGACGACCTGCACGCCGCGCCAGAATGCGACGTGATCTTTAATCTCCTGCGCGGCTGGCTTAGGCTCTGCGTAGTACCATGCCGCATCCGCGTTCACTTCACCGTCAACCACCACATCGTAATAACTCGCCAACCCCTTCCACGGACAGGTCGTGTGCTTGCTGCTCTCACGAAAACATTCGCGCTTGATTGCCGATGCTGGAAAGTAGTGGTTGCCTTCGACCACGACAGTCTCATCGCTCTCCGCCAGCACAGTGTTATTCCAGATTGCTTTCATTGTTCACTCCTTCAGCTATCGCCGGGTCAGACACCACTTGACCGGGCTATTCACCTCATGTACGGTAAGTCTGTACATAAAACAGTTTCAAGGTGGAAGGCTTCCATGTCAACACAGACAACCTATACCAAGGCGCGCGCCAATTTAGCCAGACTCTGCAATCAAGTCACGGCGAACCGTGAGATCGTCATCATCAACCGTCGCGGCTCAGAGGATGTCGCTCTGGTAGCGGCTTCCGAGCTTGCGGGTTTAATGGAGACAGCGCACCTGTTGCGATCTCCGGAAAACGCGCGTCGTCTCTTGAGAGCCTTGAATCGTGCCAGGTCAAAAAAATTAAAACCTCATTCCATAGAAAAGTTGCGCCGGGAGTTGGGACTTGCCTCCGAAAAATAAGGCTCGCAAGCAGAAAGAGACTGAGCGCGTCTGCATCTTCCATCCTGAATTCCGGGAAGATTTGCGATACTGGGTAGAAACGGAGCGCAGAACTGCGTTGCGCGCATTTGATCTCGTCGAGGCGATTATGCGCGACCCTTTCAAGGGTATAGGCAAGCCGGAGCCTTTGAAATATCTGATGTCCGGCGCATGGTCTCGCCGATTAACGCAGGAGCACCGCATTGTCTATCTCGTCAGCGATGACCGCATAGATTTTCTGCAAGCCCGTTACCATTATTGAGATTGATAATTTCAAACATCAGCGCGCATCATTACGACCTGACATCTTATTCAGTCTCACTCTGATTACGCCCGCCCTCATCTTTAATCCACACAGTCTTGATGTTGACGAACTCGCGTATGCCGTATGCGCTCAGCTCGCGCCCGTAGCCGGAATGCTTGATGCCGCCGAACGGGAGTCGCGGGTCGCTTGCCACCATGCCGTTGATGAAGACAGAGCCTGCTTCAAGCTCATCAATGAAACGCGCGCGCTCTGCTTCCTCATTGGTCCACGCGCTTGCGCCCAGCCCGAACGTCGTATCATTCGCCAACCCGATAGCCTCTTCAATGTCGCGCACACGGAAGAGCAGAGCGACCGGCCCGAAAAGCTCTTCGCTGTATGCAGGCGAATCTTTCAAGATGTCTGTGAGAACTGTCGGAGGATAAAAGTTGCCGCGCATGTTCAAGCGTTTGCCGCCTGTCAAAACTCTCGCTCCCACTTTGACGGATTTTTGGACCTGTTCGTCCAGGTCGTTGAGAATGTCCGGCGTAGCGAGCGGGCCGATGTCCGTCTCTTCGTCTGCGGGGTCTCCAATCTTCAGAGCCTCCATGCCTGCGACAAATTTTCGTTCAAACTCTTCGTAAATCTCTTCTGCGACGATGAAGCGTTTGGCCGCGATGCAGGATTGGCCGTTATTGATTGTGCGCGCTTTAACAGCAGTCTTGACGGCTTCGTCAAGATTCGCGCTCTGCATCACGATGAAAGGATCGCTGCCGCCAAGTTCGAGCACCGTCTTCTTGATCTGCTTACCGGCAACGCTTGCGACATGGCTTCCGGCAGGCTCGCTGCCCGTGAGCGTCGCAGCTTTCACACGCTCGTCTTCAATCACGCGCTGGACCATGTTCGAGCCGATCAAGAGTGTCTGGAAGCAACCCTGCGGGAAACCTGCGCGGGCGAAGATGTCTTCGATGGCGAGCGCGCACTGCGGGGCGTTTGAAGCGTGTTTGAGCAAGCCTACGTTTCCGGCCATCAGAGCGGGCGCGGCAAAGCGAAAGACTTGCCAGAAAGGAAAGTTCCATGGCATCACCGCGAGCACAGGGCCGAGCGGTTGATAGCGAATGTAGCTGCGCGTCGCGTTCGTCTCAACCAATTCATCCGCGAGAAAATTTTCCGCCGTTTCCGCATAATAACGACAGACCAGGGCACACTTTGCGGCCTCATCGCCCGCAGCCTTGATAGGCTTTCCCATCTCCATTGTCATCACACGCGCGAAAGCTTCCTTTTCATTCTCTAGAATCTCAGCCGCGCGCGTCATCATCCGCGCGCGCTCCTCAAAAGACGTGCGGCGATACGAGCGGAAAGTTTCTGCGGCGCGTTGGAGCTTCTCTTCAAGCTCCTGCTCCGTAAGCGGCTCGAAAGATTTTACGGTCTCGCTCGTTGCCGGATTGATTGTCGCTATCGCCATGTCATTTACACCTTAAAACCTTTCACCGCAGAGACGCAGAGTTAGCGCAGAGGACTGAATCGTCTGCTATTTGAGATTGCAGAAAACTCTGCGTCAGTCTCCGCGGCAACTCTGCGTCTCTGCGGTGAACATTGCTTTCCTTACATTCAACTGAATAAAGAATCATGCCGCGAACGCATCAAGCACTTCGTCGCTGTGCTGTTCGACGTTCACCTTGTCGAAAATCTTTTTGATCTTCCCTTCTTCATCTATCAGAAAAGTTTTTCGCGCGACTCCCATGTAGGTCTTGTCGCCCCAACGCTGCTCGCCATAGACGCCGTACTTCTCAGAGACGGAATGATCCGTGTCTGCAAGCAGCGTGAATGGCAGATTGTATTTCGACGCGAAAGCCTGATGCGACTCTTCCGAATCGAGCGAGACGCCAAGCACCTTGATGCCCTTCTCTTCATAATCTGCTGTTGCGTCGCGGAATGAACAAGCCTCCTTAGTGCAGCCCGGCGTGTCGTCCTTCGGATAGAAATAGAGCACAACCTTTTGTCCACGTAAATCCGAGAGACGCACTTCGCGCCCCTCACCGTCGCGCGTCACAAAATCCGGCGCAGTATCGCCTTCTTTAAGCATTCTTCCCAAGCCTCCAATTTTTAAGTTTGCAGGATTCTGCCATTAAATATACCATAGCGCTCCGTTCAAGACAGGCAGGGGAAACGCTGTTCCAATCCGAAGCGGCAGAAAACTCTGCGCCGGACGTTTATCGTCACGCAAAATTTTCCGGCCCACACGCGGCAATCCTTTGACACCGATGAAACAGTTACTTCAAACGCTCATTTTGTCTTGCCTCGTTTTCAGTTTCGCCGGATGCAAGCCCAGAAACACTCAATCATCTTCCAACAACAATAACTCGTCTCAAAACGCTGCCCTTTCCGACGGCCAGAACGGCGGCTCGCAACTCTTCGGCGACGCGCGCACACTCCTTGAGCAAGGTAAAGAGTTGTACCGTCAGGATCACGACGAAGAAGCCGCCAAAGCTTTTGAAGCCGCCATCAAGCAAGACCCCAACCTTGCGGAAGCTCATCTCTGGCTCGGCCTCGCCTACGCCGCACTGGGCCAGAAAGCCGAAGCCGCAGGCGAATACCAGCGAGCCATCAAGCTCTACGAAAAGATTGTCCGCGACAACCCCAAAGACGCAGACGCCTTCTTCAATCTAGGCGAAGCCTACAGCAAGGCCGCCGAACACGACAAAGCCATCGAAGCCTACAAAAAAGCGATCAAGCTCGAACGCGAAGACAGCTACATCTACTACGAACTCGGCGTCGCCTACAGCCATGTCGCCAAATATCAAGAGGCCATCAACGCCTTCGACAAATCCCTCGAATTCGACCCCGACGACTACCGCACACAAGATGCCTTAGAGAAGGCTCAGGAAGATTTGAAACGACAGAAAGAAAGACTGGCCGCAGAAGAGAAACGCATGAAGCAGGAGCAATCCAAGAACGCCAACAGCACCAACAGCAACACAAACGACAGCAACAGCAACAAGAGCAACAGCAATAGCAGCAAGCTGCCTACAAGTATCAATTCACAGAATTAGACTGAGGGATATGGTATTTCTCCTATTAGACCGTTGCAATCTAATTAATGTTCGGCTTCTGTCGAGTGGTAATGCATGAAAAGATAGAATTTAGTCTGAAGGAAAAAGTATTGGAGGTCGTACAGATGAATCCTCGCCCCTTTCACCCTTTCATTTTGATATTCGCATTATGTTCATTCTTGCCCGCCAACCTAGCACAAATCCAACAAGAGAAAGGCACGTCAACTGCTAACCAATCGCCTCTACAAGGCATGACAGAAGCGATACTTGTAGATGGTCAACCTGCGTTAAGAATACTTAGTCGGAAGAATGGCTCGACTGAAATCCTGTATCAAAAGCGTGACGGCGAAGATGCGCTCGTTTTTCCCGTCATGCATTACCACGCCTTTCTTTACGCGCAAGCTCCTGGCGAAATGGGTAAGCTCTATGTTACGAAAACCCGACTCATTTTCGATCCAAATGGTGATAAGGGACATTACTTTAATGCCACGCGAGGAGAAGTTAAAAAGGCAGAGGCGCAAAAGAGCGGGCGCTTCGGCAAAAATATTGGTCATCACATCTTAATAAATGCACAGGGCGGTGAGAAACGCTTTGCTATTGTCTTCAATAATAATGCTGTTGTAGGTTTTCAAGGAGACTATATGAAGCCAGCGACGGAGTTCTTCGAGCATGCGTGGACAAACTTTGATGCCGCGCTCGCTGAATTTCAACAACTTACCGCCAGTGTGCGCCCCGAATCGGAAGAAAATGCAGAAGAGGAAGCAGAGGAAACAACTGCCGAAATTACCGATAAGTATGACCGCTTCAAAGATGTAACGGTTGTTCGTACTTCACGGATGCTTTTGCGCGGTGGCAGGCGTTCTATACGCACCTCTGCCGAATATAGCTTTGCTGGTAAGACTCCGATGAAGCCGGAAAAGGTGTCGCTCTATTTCCATGCTTCGGCAGCACGCCCTATATTCCGTGAAGATGATCTTGAACTCAACTTTCTTGTCGATGGTGAGCGTATAGCAGCCGGAAATATGCGACTGTCTGATGAGGAGAAAACAAAATCCACCGTCCGCCAAACAGTTCTTGTCAATTTGCCTTATGAGACGTTTGCGCGCATAGCTAATGGAAAAAGAGTGGAACTCCAAATCGGCACGCTGGAGTATAAGATGACGGACACACATCTTGATGCCTTCAAGCAGCTTCTGGCGCGTGCGCCTCAGAATTGATGTGAAGTAGTGCTTCTTTGTGATTACTGGCGATAATTTTATGGGACACAAATTCTCAGGCAAGAGCATTGTGGTTACGATCTGCATAGTGCAACTCCTTTGGACTGTCGCAATCTCTGCATCACCCCATAGCAGTCAGGGACAAGGTTGGCTTCTTGACGTTCCGAAAGGTACGCGCGTGGTCTTAAAAATACCAGCTAAGATCATAGGTTTCGAGAAAGTGGGGATATGGAGCGGGTCGTTGAACTATGGAACTGTTATTGAGCAATCGGCAACGAATGGAATAGTTGTTGGCGGTCTGGCGCAGTGGAGAACCGCAGGCTGGACGTTAATGCGACAACTTACTGTGGAAAAGGTTTCTCGTAACAATCGCTTCATTGAAGTTGAATTACGCGACCCTCTCTTCAACGTTAAGCTCCGTTTTGACACAACGGTTAAAGACCTGAATACAGTCTTCCGCGAGGTGGCGTTTATTGGATTGTTGTCCGAGTTTGAAGCGAGTGACTACTACCAGCAAGAAGTAATCGGCAAAGTATTACCTCTTATCTTCACTGGCAAGCTTGCTTCGATTCCGACCAAAGCAAAGCTACGGTTATTAAGTGAAGTGAAATACATAGATTCGGCGATTAGAACTGAGAAATACAAGGGCGACACATATCTTGTACTTGACGCTGGCGGTGACGTACAAATCTATAACACGATTCAGATGGATCAATCAGCGCGTATCGCTCATGCATTAAATCAGCGCGTACTTTCATACATCAAGCGTGTAGCCAGAATCATAAACTTTCACCCTGAAGTTGATGGAATTAAAGTTGAAGTAGCCTTGCCCTATAAAAACTTCGTTACTGAATACTATAACCAGCCAAACTATGACAGGGTTGAAATCTACGCGCCAATGGATATCGTCAGGCAATTTGCCGATGATGAACTCACGAATCAAGAATTTGTAGAAGAAGCAGTGTTGCTAGTGAATGGTAATCGTAGCCGCATCCCAATTTTAGAATCTCGGTAAGCTTAAGGTGCGCAAATTTGAACGAAGTTATCGCCATGTACGAAGCCAAACATGGCGTTGAATGCTTAGCAGTTGCGGCATAATAATTCATTCAACCGGGGCGGAATCAGCTCGTCTTTTATCCGACAACTTGAATGACTAGCTAGTTGTATCCCCGATTCCAGAGTTAGGCTTTGGTAATCCTGCCGCCATGACAGATGATCAAGTCATATCAGAGTATAAATACACTGCTTACTTTGAGAATGAAGTCTTGCGTAAGCGTCCGTATATCAAGCGTGAGTGGTGCATTAAAGTTGTTGAGAATCCAATCCGTGTCGAAATTCAAAATGATGCCAGAGTTCGATTCTGGGGAGAGGTCTCAGAATTTGGTAATCGTGTTTTCAGAGTTGTAACTTTGGCTGATAGGGTTACAATACATAACGCGTTTCCCGATAGTGGATTCAAATTATGAGAATAAATTATTACGCTGAAACAGATTCGCTCTACATTGACCTTTCATCAAAACCGAGCGTGGATAGCCGTGAGGTTTCTGAAGGGATTGTTTTAGATTATGACGCCGACGGTAATCTGGTCGGCATTGATATAGATCAGGCGAGCACCAAGCTTGAAATTAAAGAGCTAATCCTGAGCAAATTGCCAGCAGAAGTGAAGCAAGTCGCCTGACCTCACCAAAGCCCAACTCACTCAACCGGAGTGCTACTCAGGCTTCGCTTGCATTAAGGACTCGACTGATTTCGAGATGGAATGCGTGACCGGTTAATTTTTTCTTCGACCCGTTCTTCTCCCTTTCATTTCTTTCCCAGCGATTCAGCGCGTTGGAAAGCGGCCCAGACAGCCTTCGAGAGAACTGTGCGGAGGCTGCCCTTCTCCATCTGGTAGATGGCTTCTGCTGATGTGCCGCCGGGGGATGTGACCATGTTGCGTAGTTCCGCAGGGTGCTTGTGGGATTCCATGGCAAACATGACGGAGCCGAGCATTGTCTGCTGCACAAGTTCCTGCGCGACATGTCTTGAGAATCCCATGTGAACGCCTGCGTCAACGAGAGCTTCCATGACGAGGAAGATGTAGGTCGGGCCGGTTGCGCTGAGGGCGGTTGCCATGTCAATCATGCGCTCTTCTTCGACGTGCATCTCGCGGCCCAACGCTGAAAAGAGCGCACGCGCCTGCGCTCTTTGTGTTTCGCTGACCGCCTCTGTGCTGGTCCAGACGGTCATGCCCTGACCGATCTGCGCGGGCGTGTTAGGCATGGAACGCACTACGGCGGGATGAAGAAGCTCTTCGGCAATCTTCTCAAGACGCGCGCCCGCGATGATTGAGACAACAAGTTGGTCCTGCTGCAAGTGGCCGCGCAACTCCCCTAAAATTCCGCCCAGACGTTGCGGCTTGACGGCAAGCACGACGATTGAGCCAGCGTGCGCTTCTTCCTGAGCGCCGTCTGCAACAAACGCCGCCGCGTCCCTGTTGCTCTCGACAACGCGAATGCCATACTTCTCTTTTAACTCTTCGCGCCGAGCGGCGCGCGGGTGGCTGCCCGTGATCTGCTCAGGCTTAACCAGCTCGCGCCTTAACAATCCGGCGATGATTGCTTCGGCCATCACGCCGCTGCCGATGAATGATAGCTGCACGTCTTGAAGTGGGTTCATAAAAGTTTCGGCCTCTCAGTTCGTCTGCTCTCTAGTTCGTCTTACAGATTAGAGCTTAGCATTATTCCGAAGAGTGTTGCTTGATGACAAGGCTGCGCGGGTGGTGTTTGCTTGACAAGACGGATGCACGATAGTTAAGGTTGCATCCTACTTCGCACGTGCAAATTTTGATCTTTGGAATTTGAAACTGTAGAGGAGCGATCTTCAAGAGTAAGCCGGGCCGTAGAAGCTGAAAGATTCTGTAACAGCACGGACGAAAGGGAGAGATCGCCGAAACTTCCACGAGCGCAAAATCTTTCAGCCGCGAGGGGGAGTTGGTTGCTGCGGCTAAATCCGCAGGACTGTCATCTCAGGTTTTGGAACCGGGATGGAGCGCTACGACTAAAATCAGTTGCCGCGCGTTGCTCCTATGAACGCGCCGACAGCAATTCTCTTATCAACAAAGGTCGGGCGTGTCTTGTCACGTTCCGGCCTTTTTTCGTAAATGGTAAACGGTCAATGGTAAATAGACGAACGGCTTTTTCCATTGACCATTTACCATTTACTATTTATCAGCACCATGTCTTTCCAACCAATCATCATGAAATTCGGCGGCACGTCCGTCGAAGATGCGGGCGCGTTTGAGCGTGTGAGGAATATTGTGCGCGCAGCGAGAGAGGCGCGGCCTGTGGTTGTCGTCTCTGCGATGACGCGTGTGACGGATGCGCTGCTGGCGAGCGTGCAAATGGCAGAGGGCGGCGACGCCGAGGGAGCGATTGCTTCGCTTGACGTACACTTTGAGCGTCACACGGAAGTTGCGAGAGCTTTGCTTTCAACAGAAGCGGCTCTCTTCATCGAAACGATGCTGGCAAGCGCGCGCAGCGAAATCAAGATGCTGCTGGTTGATACGAAGGAGCGACGCCTGCCGCTTCCACTGTTGCAGGATGTGATTGTCGCTTACGGCGAACGTCTCTCTGCGACGCTGCTCGCGGCTGTGCTTCAGGAAGACGGCTTGCCTGCGAGTTACGTTGATGCTCGTCGCTGCATCATCACGGACGAAGAGCATGGCCGCGCCGCGCCTTTGTTGAAAGAGACAGAGGCGCGTATGCGCGCGGAGCTTTCGCCTTTGATTGAACAGGCGCGCATCCCTGTGCTTGGCGGCTTCATAGCCTCTTCAAAGTCCGGCGCAACGACGACGCTCGGTCGCGGCGGCTCTGACTACACAGCCGCGCTCGTCGGCGCATTGCTTAACGCCCGCGAGATACAAATCTGGACGGACGTGACGGGCGTGCTCACAGCAGACCCGCGCGTTGTGCATCACGCGCGAACAATCAAACGTCTCTCCTACGCAGAAGCCGCAGAGCTTGCCTACTTCGGCGCGAAGGTTCTTCATCCGAAAACGATTCAGCCAGCGATTGAAGGACACACGCCTGTGCGTATCTGCAACTCGCGCGCGCCTGAAGAAGCGGGCACGCTCGTCTGCGCTGAAACGGAAACTTCGCCGCAGACTGTCAAAGCTATCGCGCATAAAACGGGCGTCACGACTCTGCAAATCACTTCGGCGCGAATGCTCGGAGCTTACGGTTTCCTGCGCGCGCTCTTTGAAGTCTTTGACAGGCACCGCACGGCTGTTGATGTCGTCACCACTTCTGAGGTCAGCGTCTCGATCTCCCTTGATGACGCGACGGCGCTACCTGCTATCGTGGCGGAGCTTGAAAAGTTTGGCACGGTTAATATCGAAAGGCTGCGCGCCATCATCTGCGTCGTCGGCGAAGGCTTGCGCGGCACACCCGGCATCGCCGCCAGCGTCTTCAGCACCATCAACGACATCAACGTCTCTCTCATCTCGCAGGGCGCGTCGAGCATTAACTTAACTTTCGTCGTTGACGAAGAGCGCGTAGCGGAAGCCGTCAACCGATTACATGAAGCGTTCTTTGAGCGGGAATTTGAAGAAGAAAATCACACTGACGCGAAATCTGTAGGGGCAGGGCTTGTCCCTGCCC
>JBAWGU010000437.1:0-2092 GCA_049593215.1 Pyrinomonadaceae bacterium | reverse complement strand
TGTCACAACTATCGCTTAAAGATTTTGACCTCACATTGACGAGCGCACAGGCCAGCGCGCCGGTTGTCTTGTCGAACAGCTTTGCGACACGGGTGAATTTTTAGCGTACATTCTTTTCAGGCGACGTATGATTTGAATTAGCCCACACGCCAATACAACCTCGATGGTCCAGTCAAGAAAGCCGCCTCGTTCTCCCCTTCAATCAAGCTTTAAGGACGCGCGCCTCAACCTTTATTGCCGAAGGCAGTCGTGGCGAAGAAGCCCCGTTTGCATCCGGCCTGCCATCACCTGTCAAAAAATTTCGGAAGCTTTCCGCATTAACAGGAACGGCAGGCTGAAAGTTTTCTTGCACCGCTCCATCTTCACGAATTGAACTCTACGGGAAAATTTTAGAGTCCCGTCTAATCCGTATGGAGAGCGATGCGCAAGTCTCACAATTGTTAGTCGCTTGGCCTTAGATGTTCCTTACGCTTAAAAGTTGCTCCGACGGTTTGCAGAATGCGAAAGGCATTTTGAAGACTCTCGCGCTTTGCCAAGATAAAGAGCTTCTTCGAGGTCTGGCATTATCTCTTCTTCGATGCGACTCAAAATCCGCTAACTTTTGTGTAATGAACAGAAGCCGTGTGGTCCTCCCTTTCATCTCATGCGTTGCTCAACTGCTGGCACATCCATTGCCCTTAATGCGTGTGCCATGCGATTGAGCGAGATCATCACAATCTATCTGGCCGCCGGAGCGCCGTTTGGCGTCAACGCTTTTCTACACGACTCGCAGGACCGGACCAGAACGCACGCGCTCTTGAATTCAACAGCGACAGCTCTCGCATGGCCCTTCCTCCTGCTGGCAAAGATTGTCGGAGCGCGCGAGGGCTTCGTCCTGAAATTCAGATCGAATTCAGACGAGAACGAGATCGCATCCCGGACGCTTAACAGGGTGGAAGCGGCGCAGGCTGATTTGCTCGCGTCGCTCTATAAAGTTCAGGAACTGGCCTGCCCGCGTTTCGTGAAAGAGGGCGAAGAGATGGAGCGAGCGGTCCTGGCCGTGCGACAGGAGTTTGAGAAATACGTGGGGTTGACGATTGCCGCAGCAGCGATTGATCTGTACGGCCCACCTGATTCGCGCGAGACGGAATTGTGTCGCATCGCCGGACGCACAGGCGAAGATTTGCTGCTTGCAGGACAATGCGTGCGCCGTCGCAACGCCGCGCGGCTTGTGAAGCATCAGGCAGACTCGCGCACAGAACTCTTACACGCGCTGGCAGAGATTCGTGAAGTAGCCTTTGACGGCCTCGTCTCTTCAAATTCACAGGGGAGCGCGACGCGTTATGTGAGTGTCGCGCTGCTGAAGTTTTACGGCCACGCAGTCAACCTGCTTTCGCTTCTGGAAGACGAGAGCGCAGTTCGCAGCGTCGCGCGGCTGCTCGATGCGGAATGCGCGCGGCTAAGACGTTTGGAGAGTGCGCTCGAAGCAGAGCACACAGTAGTGTCGCATGTTGCAGGAGGTGAAGAATGCACGCCACACGCAGCACACAGACAGTTTACAACGGAACTATTGCCGGGACAGACGACAGCAACGCAAAGCTGAGCTGGCTGCTTGCAGTCAATCAACACGAAGCGTACCGTCGCTGGCTCTTCCGCAATCCGTTTGAAGAAGAGCAGATGCTTCTGATGCGGCGACCCATTCCCACTGCGAGAGCCTATGCCATCTTCGGCCTGTTGCTCGGCGCGCTTCCGCCTGCGGCAATCTTTTATAGACTCTTCGGCTACGGCTTCGGCCATGAATGGCTTCACAACGATTCTCTACTCTTATTCATACTCTGCCTTGCGATGAACATTCTCTGCTCTTTGACAGGAGCGGGCATGGGCCGTCTTCTCGGCAAACAAATGGACCATCAAGAGCGTCTCTCGTGGAACAGAATGTTTCTCTCATCGCTTGCGATGGGTCTGGGCTGGGGATGTATGACGGGCTTCATGGGCGGGCTGCCTTTCTTTGTTGTCGGAGCAGTCATAGGCGTCATCTTCGCCCTTCCCGTCGGTCTGGCCGCTTTCACTCTCTTCACATTGCTTCACCGTCTGCTGGCACGCGGTGGTATGA
>JBAWGU010000436.1:0-1848 GCA_049593215.1 Pyrinomonadaceae bacterium | reverse complement strand
GTTTTACGCAGAGTAAGCGCAGAGAGTTCTTTATCTCAAATTTGAGATTACAGATTGCTCAAAAGCTCTGCGTGAACTCTGCGAAGACTCTGCGCCTCTGCGGTGAGTCTTAGCCTTGATAATTACGAAAGCCCGACAACTAAATAGGTCGTATCGTCTTTGGCGGGTGCGCCGATGCGAAAGCGGTCAAGCTCTTCAAAGAAGGCTTCGCCAATCTGCCTGACTGTCCCCTGAGCATTGATGCTTTCGAGATTTTTATAGAGGCCATCATCTTCATAAGTCTCGCCAGCAGTATTCTCGGCATCAGTCACCCCGTCGCTGAAGACAGCCAGCCGCTCCTCTAATTTGAAAGGCCACTCGCCAACGCTGTACGCGCTGCCGGGCAACATCCCCACAGGCATTCCGCTTGGTTCAAACTCTCTCGCGTCGCTGATGCGGCGATTCATCCAGACGGGCGGCATGTGTCCCGCGTTGATGTATCGCATACGCTCCTCGTCGGCTGAGAGCACGCCTAGAAACATCGTCGCGTAGGTTCCAAGCGGCGCGACCACATTGACTCTTGCGTTCAACTCGGAAGCGAGGCGCGCAAGGTCTGATTCTGCGCGAACGAGAGCGCGCAACTCTGTCTGAAGCGTAGTCATCAACAGGGCCGCGCCAATGCCTTTGCCGCTCACGTCCGCAACCCAGAACGCGCATTCCCCCGTCGGTAACATGACAGCATCGTAAGTGTCGCCGCCAACGTCGTAACACGGCTGGCTGCGTCCCCACGCAGAGAAAGGCGCAGGCAGATCAATCTCGCCCGGCGGCGGCAACAGTCTCTGCTGAATTTTGCGCGCAAGGTCCAGCTCTGTCGAAAGCAGTTGAGAGCGAAACGCTTCCTGCGCCAACTGTTCGCGCTCGACCGCGACAGAAGCCAGAGACGCGAACGATTCAAGATAGGCGAGATCAACTTCTGTGAACTGCCCGCGCCCCGCGTTGATTGCCTGAAGCGAACCCAGAGATGCGCCGTCGCTTTTATGCATCGGCACGCAGAGCATGTTTTTCGTAAGGTAACCCGTGCGCCTGTCCGTCGCGCGATCAAAATGCGGATCGGATTGCACGTCCTGTATCAACAGGCTCTCGCCCGTCTCCGCGACGTAACCGGCGATGCCGACTCCTTTCTCAAGCACAATGTCGAGGTTGAGCGCGCCTGTCGTCTTGCGCGCGTAAAGTTTTCCGGTGCGTAGGTCGCTGGTGAAAGCTGTGGCGCGTTCACAATCAAGTTGGACAGGAATCAGTTCGAGTATCGTTTTGAGAATGTCGTCCAGGCCGGAAGCGCGTTGCAGGGATTCGCTTGCGGACACGAGCGCTTCCAGACGATGCAGCCGCACATCATCAGGCAGCTTGCTCAGAGCAGTAATCGCGCTTGTCAATTTGGGGGAAACTCCTTTCCGATGTCCTTAAGTTCGGCTGGTAATCCTAACATCGAAAGGAGGGATTAAAAAGTTTTCAGTTTTCGGTTTTCAGTTTTCAGATTTGAGTGGGTATCTGTGGAGTCAGGTGTCGTTCGGAGAAATAGGGCTAGAGAACAATGAAAAGTGATGATGAAGGACAAAGCAGAAAGATGAAAGCGTGGCTACTTAATTTGAATAGCCACGCTTTCATCCTTCATCCTTCCGCCTTCATCCTTGCTCTTATCTTGGTCCGGTGGCGCGGATGGTGATGTCCGTGCCGCTTTGTAATACAAGGTCGTCGCGGCCCTGCACATAGACGGAGCCTGCGCCGCCGCCCGCGCCAATGACTGCGCCGATGGCTGCGCCCTTGCCGCCTCCGGCAATCGCGCCGATGATTGCGCCGACAGCCGTGCCG
>JBAWGU010000435.1:0-2222 GCA_049593215.1 Pyrinomonadaceae bacterium | reverse complement strand
TTTGGGGGCAGGGGTCGGGGGTTAGGGGATGGTCAGACAGAAACCTTGTCTTTTCCAGCCCCTAACCCCCAACTCCTATCCCCTGCTTTTATCCCACACTGCCCTCAAGCTTCATGCCGAGCAAACGCTGCGCTTCGACTGCAAACTCCATCGGCAACTCGCGGAAGACTTCTTTGCAAAAACCGTTGATGATGAGCGAAACGGCGTCTTCCTGCGAGATGCCGCGCTGCTGCAAGTAGAACAACTGCTCCTCGCTGATTCTTGAAGTCGTCGCTTCATGCTCGACGCGCGAAGAGTTGTTCATCACCTCTATGTACGGGAAAGTGTTCGCGCTGCACTTCGAGCCAATCAACATCGAATCGCACTGCGTGTAGTTGCGCGCGCCTTCAGCCTTTGGCATCACTTTGACGAGGCCGCGATAGCTGTTGTTCGCATGGCCCGCAGAGATGCCCTTAGAGATGATCGTCGAGCGCGTGTTCTTGCCAAGATGAATCATCTTCGTGCCGGTGTCTGCCTGCTGCGCGTGATTCGTCAAAGCGACTGAGTAAAACTCGCCGATGGAATTGTCGCCCTGCAAAATGCACGAAGGATATTTCCACGTGATGGCCGAACCCGTCTCAACCTGCGTCCATGAAATCTTGGAATTACGTCCCGCGCATTTGCCGCGCTTCGTCACAAAATTGTAGATGCCGCCTTTGCCTTCCTCATCGCCCGCGTACCAGTTCTGCACAGTCGAATACTTAATCTCCGCATCGTCCAGAGCGACAAGCTCTACGACGGCAGCGTGAAGCTGATTCTTATCAAACTTCGGCGCGGTGCAGCCTTCAAGGTAAGAGACGTGAGAGCCTTCTTCGGCAACAATCAGCGTGCGCTCGAACTGTCCGGACTCCTGATTGTTGATACGAAAATATGTTGACAACTCCATAGGGCAGCGCACGCCCTTCGGGATAAAGACAAACGAGCCGTCTGAGAAGACTGCGCTGTTAAGCGCGGCAAAAAAGTTGTCGTTCGTCGGAACGACAGAGCCTAGATACTTGCGCACAAGCTCAGGGTAGTCCTTGAGCGCGTCCGTGAACGAACAGAAGATGACGCCGTGCTTCTTCAGCTTCTCTTTGTAGGTCGTCGCCACAGAGACGGAATCGAAGACCGCATCAACAGCAACGTTCGCAAGCTGCTTCTGTTCCTGCAAGGGAATGCCAAGCTTCTCGAAAGTCCTGAGAAGCTCCGGGTCAACTTCATCCAGCGAAGCCTTCGTAGCTTTCTGCTTTGGCGCGCTGTAGTAGATGATGTCCTGATAGTTGATTTCCGGATACGCGATGTTGGGCCAGCGCTTCGGCTCTGTCATCGTCAACCAGTGGCGATAAGCCTTGAGGCGAAACTCAAGCATCCACTCCGGCTCGTTCTTCTTCGCAGAGATAAGCCGAACCGTATCCTCCGAGAGACCTCTGGGGATGGTGTCGGATTCGATGTCTGTGACGAAACCGTACTGGTATTCTTTGTTAGTTAGTAGCTCTATTGAACTCATCTTGTTTTTCTTGGCCCGCACCGGAGCGTGGCCTTTTTCGCATCATTCCAGATAAAGAAAATTTTCGAACCTGCTCTCAAAGCGTCTGGCTAAATTGCATGATGTCGCTGCTGCAATTTTTGAATCTGGTGCAGCGTCGCGTCCACATTCTTCTCTGTGCCGATCAACTGCGCGAGCGTAATTTCAGAGAGCGCATCCTGCACAATCTCATGCAGGCTCACAATCACGGAACGTATTCCGCAATCGCTGGTGTGAACGCAGGCATCCAGAACGCCCGTGTAACTCTTGCAGTGCGCTCCTACTTCATCTTCGTCAAGCACCTTGATGATTTCGCTCAAGCGTGTTTCGGAAGCAGGACGCGCAAGCTGGTAGCCGCCCTTGTTGCCTCTCTGCGATTGGACCAGTCCGGCCTTATTCAAAATCCACATCAGCTTACCGGCGTTTGCAACGGAGATGCCCTCGCGCCCGGCAATCTGCGCCAGCGTCAATGACTCTCCCTCACTCAAGCGAGCGAGTTGCAGCAAACAACGCAACCCGTATTCTTCCTGCGCGGAAACTTTCATACGCTTCTCGAAACGCCTTACACTCCTCTTCGGATTCGAGGTCATTATAGCATACCTTACTTTTAAGTCAAGATTGGTTAAGTAGTTGCAGAGCTTGGCTTATAGCGGTTTGCGATTGAATGTAGCCGCTTTGG
>JBAWGU010000434.1:0-8149 GCA_049593215.1 Pyrinomonadaceae bacterium | reverse complement strand
TCAATGCCCCGCGCGCCGCTTCCACTTCACGCGCCGAGAGAGCTTGTCTGCGCGGCGTGGGCGGGGCAGGTGGTAATCTTAAGAATCGCATCGATGACAGAAAGCGGGGCGAATTATCAGTAAAGTGGTCGGCATCAACTGACATAACCGATAGGGAATACATTCTTCTACCTCGGAAATAGACGCGCGTCTGCATCTGGGCCTGACGCTGCTCGGTTATTTTTCCGCCCGGCAGATTCATCACCGATTCGTACTGCCAACCGCCGTCAGATAGTTGTGATTGACTCTTGATGAGCCATCCGTCAACGAATAAGCCACGCTCGTATTCGGTAAGTACTATCTCTGGATTCAGCGCACCTGCCCTGATTGGCAGGTCCTTATAGCTGAGGGTGAATGAATCATTACCATTTTGGTAGGTGTACAATTCCATCTTCTGCCCTGTAAAAGGCTTCTGCGGAGTTGTTTTGGTTTCGTGCGAGGGTGTGCTGGGAAAAGAAACTGTAAAATCATTGTCTGGCCCTGTCAGCGGATGCCATGCTTCTTGCGCAGATAATCTGGGAGGCAGCGCTGTAAGAGAGAAGAGAAAGATGATTAAAGAGAAAAGATGAGGTGCGGGCGAGCAGTTCATAATACCTCCATTTGCAGGAGCGCTAATCTTGAGTTCTCAAACTACCGTACTCTGCTTGATACTTGAATAATTTGCCGAAGCCCTTATTATCAATAAAGGTAGTTGCACGGCAGCAATAGTCGGTTCGTGAATTTTGTTTGAAGCGGCATCACCTTACATGTCATGAGTGCCGCCACGGAGTTCAGCAGACATGGACTTCCGGCGACTTCGCGAACTGATAATGTTCTAAAAGTATTTACAGTCAAAAGCAAAGTAAATACTTTTAGAACAGATACAAAACAGGTGATTTTTCCTGTCGGGAGGCCATCCTGATGGGTAAAAAATCACGTCCCAAGCCGAAGCGGCTGGCAGAAAAGCTTTTGCAGATCCGCAACGCTTATGATTTATCGCAAAACGGCATGATTAGACATCTAGGGCTGACTGATGAATTAGTTCAGGCAGATATCAGCGCATTTGAGTTAGGCACAAGGGAGCCTGCGCTGCCGCATCTGTTGCATTATGCACAGACGGCTGGCGTTGCAGTGGATGTGTTGATCGACGACAAGGTTGATTTACCGAAGAAACTGGCGAGTGATCCGATGCACGGAGTGGTTAAGGTAGCCCCAACCTCAGCAAAGAAACGAAAGCGATGAAAGAATTAACGAAATCAGATGGCCCTTTAGCTCAAAGAGGCCGTTGGTTGCAGAACTAAGGTCGTTACCATCATTCTATTCTGATGGCAGTCCGATAATCGTCATGGGTGCTTCGCCACAGATTTACAGATCGAAAAGCGATGGCTCTCGCTCCTTATCAGTGCGCTTCTTATGTCGTGAGGTTTTAGTTGTGGGCGATGTCTGGTGAGTTGATTTATTCGAGAGAGTGCGATCTGGAGAAGTCGCATGAGCGGTTTTAGCCGCAGAGCCGTGCAGATAAGAAGCCTTCCGTTTTTTGGCAGAGGAGCGAGACTTAACATCCGCTTTACTCGTTTTATGCATCGACGTAGTGCTCACTTGCCTATGCGATTTGTGATAAGTGTGTACTTCAATTTCACCTGCCAGCAGCTTAGTGAACTGTGGACACAAATCACGTCGGACGATTTCTGATACCTGTTGAGAGAAACGCAATGCCGCAATCTCCGGGTGATTGCGGGTGATCTTTTGGAGCGTAGAATCAAAGCTGCTCACCGCGCGCCAGAAGGTCGATTCGCTCACCCGCGCTGACTCCCAGATGCGCTGTGCCGAATATGCCACGCCACAGTCTTTCAAGACCCGGGCAAGCGAGATGGCATGAACGATACTGATGCGGGCTGAAGAGGTCGCAGGATTGTAAAGATTGTCTTCAATAGCATATGCTTTTGCTTGGATACTATCCTCAAATCGGCGGATGATTGCTGGCACCCGCCTCATCCCACGCTCTTTTGCCACCGTATACCTTCCTACGCCGCAAACGATTTCAAAGGTATCAGTATCATCTCCCTTAATCCGCGCTACTATCGGATATTCTGGCCTATAACCGTGCTGCTCAAAACTCTGCCGGAGCCATCTCCAGTCTCGTGGCAAAGGAAATAGCTCGCCGTAATATTGAGCTACCACTAGCCTGCTAACGGCCAGCCACTGGGTCCTCAAAACTCTATCCCGCGCCTTCTGCATCACGCACCGCTTTCTTCCTAGCTGGCTGTCAAATGACACTCAGTTTTTCCCCGTTCAGCCGCCAGCCTATCTCTCCTATATCGCTCTGTCACCACGTCGTCCTGCCATCTCGGTTGCAGCTTTGCTGACCTCTTGTATTTCCGTGAATACACTCAACGCATCAACTGAATTTAGACTCCGCGTAGCAGCGCTACTGTCATATGACAGACCGGAATTCCTAACTACCTGTACCCGAAAAATTGCATCTTCAAGCAGCCACATTAGGTAGCCTAGCATCTCGGTTATTACTATAACAAACTTGTTGTTCAACTTTCAATTAGCAGTTATAATTTGCTTTGGACGACAGCGAACATACTTAAAGTGCCGTCGCTTTGAATATTTGAATTTGATCGGAAGATGCTTTGAAAGCACCAGATTTACGAATTGAATAAGGGATTATGGGTAGACCAAAATTAACTGTCAGACCTACTGTTGATGAGCTAAAACGGCTGCATGAACTTGCTGGGCAAGCTGGCTACGACAGCCTGTCCGCTTACTTGGTTGATTGTGGATTAAGTAATGGCGGAGTGCTGCCACGCGAATACCAAACGCTTGAATCCCTTAAATTTCACATCCGGCTTCTTACCAGTTTTCTTGAGGAAGAGGATAAGCGAAAAAGGAAGAAAATACTGGAACAAATCCCTTCTGCGCTTCTGGTTGACATCGCCCAGAGAGCGTGGGAGGCCATTCAGCTCCTCAACAAGATTTTGAGCAGGGCCAGCATAGATCAAGGATCAGTGGGGTAATGAGTTTTTCTTCCTTCCAAGCTGGAACAGGCACGAGTGCTGGAGGCGCAGTTTATCCGCTCAGAACGCTCGTGCGTGACGTCATCGAACGAGTCCTCCAGTTGGAACTGTCGAGATGGTTAAGCCGTGCTGACTCACCGCCAGAAAGGGGAGAGCGTAACGAGTATGGGCATGAAATCGGCGAATTCGACGGGCGGGATAGCACCGGCGAAGATCTGGACAGTTGGCTTTATTCGAACGACTCGCCGCTCCTGCTGCAAAACATTCCAGACTACGTCCTTGACCCGGCAGGTTCTTTGAGGGCTATCTCGGAGCGAATTGATGGCCCCGGCCACGCGCGCAGTTTCAGTGTTGGGGAGATTACGGGAGTCTCACCGTCACAACGCGCAATGGAATTTCGGCTGCGCGTTAAGGCTTTTGCCGAACTTGATGCTGAGAGAATCCTTGCGATGCCGCGCCGTCGCGGGACGCCTAAAGGGGAAACACGCTCTCACTATGTCTGGCTGATCTCGCCGGACAGGGATATCTCGAACCGTGATTTCAAAGAGCTGGTAGCAAAAATCATCCAGTGCAGGTGGCCGGACGCGCGTGTTGTGGGCTATATCCATAGGGACACTGATAATACTCACTTACATCTATGGTTGAGTGCCGAGCAGACTACTCGGCGAAAGATCTATGCCGGAAAGGTGCGGCAGCCCGACGGCACGTTCGTTGATAAATTCAGAGACATAGATGAGAAAGTGGCCCTCGCGTTCAGCCAGCACTTCAATGATCCGGCAATCTACGAAGAGCACATAGCAAAGAAGCAAGAGTGGGAGCGCTGGAGAGAAAGGTTCGAGGATGCCATCATAAAGGGCGAACGCCCTCCCGCGATGCCCCACCGCGCGCGACATGAATTTGATTACGTAGGCGAAAAGGTTATGGTCGCGCGGAGGGAGCAGGGAGAAGGGCATCAGGAGGAGAAGGGACGCAAGAAGGCTGCCCCGATGCCTCGCACCAAGTCTCTGATGGGAGCGCTCGAACTTTGGGGCAAGACCGTCTATCTCCAGGCGCACGTCGCTTACCGCCGTGAGTTACTTGCGTCGCTCAACGGCTGGCAAGGCTTAATCACGTATCCGGTTGATGGCGTTAGAAAACATCTTGAGCGACAACTATCCGAGACGGAGAGCGAGTATCAGTCTTATCAAAGAGCGTTTAGCAAAACGCTGGAAAACCGCGCCCGTAAAAACTACCCGGAACTCAAATACGCGCTTCACAACTCAAAACAAATTGCTGAGATGCGTGAGATTGCGCGTCTGACTTACGACGCGGAATTGCTCCGGTACGTTCACTCCTACGCCTCACTTGATATGCCAGTGTCGCGTGAGGAATTGAGCAGAAAAATTGGTGAGAGGTGGCGCGATCAGATTCTCGCCAGACTTGACGTGCATGAGCTTGCCGAGCAGCTTCAAAGAGTCGCCCACATCAATAGTCCCTCTGACGCAAGCGATTCGGCCAGAGATGATACAAGCAGCCGCCGACTTCATCTCAGTCCTGATGAGCGCATCGTTAAGGGCTGGCTCCACGGCTATTGGACCACGCAGCAAATGAAGGGCACGCTTCAATGTATAGAGAACGATAGCACTAGGTATCACGCCGGGCGTTATGTGAAGAGCCGCGAATACTTAGAGGCGGCGCAAGAAATACTCGTCGATTCCCGAAGAGGGAATGAACGGCTCATATCATATCAGCCTCTGGAAAACGGTGATGTTGCCAGATTGCAACATCTCTTAGAGATAGAAGGGGCCGTGTCTAATGAAGAGGAACGCAGCCTCTTACGTGAACTAGTTGCTTTCGCTGATAATCAGAAACTCACCCCGAAGAGATTCGAGAGCTTAATCGAGCGAAGTTTAGCCGCAACCGAAGGAATTGAAAAAGCTAGTACACGCACGAGCGACACACCTCACGACCTCTTTATTTTAAGTCCGCATGATGAAAGGTGGATGGGAAAGCTCGCTGGCATGACGCAAGTTAAAGAGGCCGAGGCATTGGCGCTGACATTGCGTGGCACATCAATGGAGAAGTTTGCGGAGGTACGTGCCGATGCGCGTGAGAGGCGCGATGTGTTGAATTTAGCAGTCACAATGCGAGACTCGTGGGGAAAAACATCTGAGTCTCTAATCGCCAGTCTTACCCGCACGGAACAGCGTGACTTGGAAGAGCACCTACAGTTCATCTCTGAACAGGTTCAGAAACGTGACTTGAATTTATCGGCGCAGCAGCTCGAAGTGGCAAGAGAGTTTGCGCGCTGTCTGACAGAGAAGGAGCAAGCAAAGCTTTCTCGCGCACTAGAACTCGCCCAACTTCAGCTTGAGAAGATGCAGCGGCGCGAGGAGACCGAGAAAATAAAAGAACAATTGGACATTGCGGCCCAATTCTTCGTGAGGAAAGTCTACCAGCAGGAGGGTCTGGAATCGCTGCGCGACGCTAATCGGCTCGACGAGCGTGTTGACTCTCTGACCGAGCGTTATTTGCAAGTGATAGAAAATCAGGGCAAGACCTCAGAGCAGTTGGGATTCAGTGAAAAGAGCTTACAAGCAAAAGCCCGCGTTACTCTCGCCGTAAGTATTGATCGGTTTGAAAAGGAAGAGAAGGAGATAAATAGCCTCTCAAGATTAGAGGCGCAAAAGATTTTAGCCGAGCAATTGAGCGCGGTTGAAACACACCACCGTGAACGGTTTTTGGCCCGCTGCTACTTCATGAAATGGAACTATTCGACAATTGATGAGCGTCATCCCGGAAGAATATCTCTGGCTGATGCCAAGCTGGATTATGCCGAGCAGGCCAGTCTTGGCAAACGGGCCGACCTTCCGCTGATGATCATCCGCAAAGATGCCGAAGGGAAACTCACTGATACCATCAACGAAATATATGGCCGCTTGAGGAGCGCCGAGGAACAGAGCAGAAGCGAAGCTCTTTCGCTCGCCGCACAATACGACGAAAGGTTGCGCACGCATCGGGAGAAGGGCTTGAGTGTGCGCGAACCTAAATTCACGCCTGAAGAGTTCGAGAGGCTCGAAGAATGCACCGCTATAACTCGCAATGCGGAGTTAAACGCACTCATCAGCCGCAGCGAGGAGACCGAATTCGGCCCGATCTATGCCGCACGCCGCAGCGAAGGGCGGGCGCTCGCCGCAGGTATCATCCAGCACAACGAGTTCGCTTTAGCTTCCCAATATGATAAGCCTATTGACCTAAGCAAGCATCATTATCTATCGCCCCAGTTGCACGCCGAGTTATCAGAAACATTACAAAGGCATGAAGCAGCACGCGCTTCTGAGAAATCTAGTGCTATGTCTTACTGCCATTCTTTAGAGAGCAGAGCCGAAGAGTTAAAGCGCAAATGCGCTACGCCTCCTGGAGAAACTTTGCGCCCTCTGCTCACGCTGCGAGAGGCGAACATCATCTTTCCCTCATTACAAGAGATGACTACCCACGCGCGGTTCAGGTGGGAGCAGAAGCTCCGGCGTGCGCAGGTCATGGACGAGGCGATAAATAAGAAATCGCATTCGGACCCCAATTATCATCACGCGCATCCGGTGCTATTCGAGTGGGCGGCGAAGACGCAATCGCCCGTAGCGCGCACCTTGAGTAAGGGTTACGAGATGAGCCTTGGAGAAACGAAAGTCATCAGTTACCGCGAGGCGCGGGAAATCGTCAAATCGCACAGCCGTGAAGTCCAACGCGATACTACAACTCCATATCGCAGCCGGGGACGCTGAGCCACGAGTAATCATCGGATTAAAAGGTTCATGGAAAGAACAGGTGAAGCTTTACCACCTTTGTAGTTAGGAGTTTTTTTCATGAAAGAACAGTTCAACATCTTTCACCAGTTTGCTGGCTGCTTCGTTCCACACGGTTTGCTCTCACTGAAGAGGCTTAGCGCCGGCGCTAAGATTTGTTACTCGTTGCTGGCACAGCAAGCTAACGCTCGCGGCGCGACTCAACTTAACCTACCGATTCTTACTTCTTCTCTTGGCGAATCAGAGGCGAATGTCGTCCGCTACCTGATTGAGTTGGAAGAAACACGCCTCATCGAATCTTCTCGCGGCAACGTCAACAAAGAAGATGTCCGCATTCTTTTTCCACGTCATCCTTGGCGGGAAGGAAATGCCGAATCTTCACACCCCTCGTCCGTCCCCCAAGCAGGTGTTGATAAGACCAGTCAGCCTCGACTCTTCGCTGTCGAAGCAGCCTTGCCGCATTCATCAACGGAACGACAGACGATAGAGGCTAAGAGGCCCGGTCAATCCTCGAAGCAAAGGAGAAGACGGCGCTGGTACGGACGCCCACGCTCGCACCATTCGTTGGAAGCCTGCTTAGCCTTCATCACCTACCAGAAGGAGGTACTGGGACGACGTAGCATTTACGACCCCGAAGGGTTGGCGGAGTCAATCTTCCACACCGGAAAACAGGACGATGAGATTGACGATTGGTTGGCTGAGCAATCGAACGTCGCCTGATCAGCTAGCGCTTAAAGCTAAGCCTGTGCGAACAATAGTATGTCCGCACAGGCTATTTTTATGAGCCGAGTAATTATCTACTATCGATAGCGGTTTAGCACACGCTCATAGGTGGGCTGTTAGCTATGGCCCGATTAGCATGCGGAATCAGTCTCCTCCTCTTGAGATTTCATTGTTGCTCGAAAGGCAATAACTGTCGTGGCGATGAGGGAGAATGAGAGAGGAAACGCAGCCACGAGAGAACCTTCTAAATTAACCCTGGATAAAAGCATAGCGCACCTTATTGAATGTTGCGTCCGGTAACGAAGCCTGTTTGTACGAAATGAAATTGCTCAAAATAAAGTTCATTATCCTAAACGCGCTAGTCGAAACTATGCATTTTCAATGTAAGACTTTCAGTTGCGTAGCACTCCGATTAAATCTAAATGGAGCGATTACATAGCATCAACTTTATAGTTTAGAAGGGCGCGACTTTCAGTCTGCGCCGAAATCTATGCACTTTCAGTGCATAGTGGTTTGATTTGCTTATTCCAACGCGCCTGTGCCGCCAACAAATAAAGCACACTCCCGCCTAGCCGCCCGTGAAGCTCAAAGCAGCCTGTGAGA
>JBAWGU010000433.1:0-9133 GCA_049593215.1 Pyrinomonadaceae bacterium | reverse complement strand
GGACTTGTCCCCGCCCCTACATTAAAACAGCAGCTTGACGGCGAGTTGAATGTTGCGCGAGCCGCCGCCGCCTAAGAATGGATTGCCGATGCCAACGTCGGGCGTGACTGTGATTGGAAAGAAACCTTGACCGCGCCCCGTGACAGGATCAATGCCGTTGAAGCTGGCGTCAACGGCGAAGCTCGGCAGAAGCGGTGAAGAGAAGTTCGGGTGATTGAAGAGGTTGAAAATCTCGGCGCGCAGTTGCAGCCTGACTTGTTCAGTGATCGGCGTAGTCTTGAAGACGGAGAAATCGAAGTTGCGATAGCTTGGACCAATTAGAGAATTTCTGCCGAGGCTTCCGAAGTGCTGCGTGCCCGGAAGGCAGGAGGCCGCGCTGCCATCACCCGCAGGGTCAAGCGTGCATGGGACTTTGAAGGCCGAAAGATTCAGGAACATGTCAGGCCCGTTGGTGCCTGCGAACGGGTCGCCGACGAGATCAGGGCGCGGGAAGAATTCACCCGTGCCGTTGTAATCGTCAAAGAGGTTTACATGAAACGGGTTGCCGCTACGCAGGGTGAGAATGCCGTTTAGTTGCCAGCCTGTGCCGACGCGCGGGTGATGCTTCCAGAGACTGGGCACGTCGTAAGCGAAGGTCCAGACGAAGCGATGGCGATTGTCAAAGTTTGAACTAGCCCTTTCTAAATCTGCGCGGTAGCTGTTATCCGGCTGCGTTGCGTTAGCCACGTAGTCCTGCCCGTCCGATGCGTTATCAATCGAGTGGGACCAGGTGTAGCTAATCATCGAGCTGAAGCCGCGCACGCTGCGCAAGGTGAAACTTGTTTGCAGCGCGTTGTAGTTTGAGTTAGCAGTCGTCTCAAGTTGATTGACGTAGAAGAACGTGCCGCCCGAAGGCGCGAAAGGTCCATTATCGAATGGCCGCGCGGTTGAGACGGCGGGGTTGACGGGTTGATTGATGTCACGATAGCGGAAGAGCTTTCGCCCTTGCGAGCCGACATAGCCGACTTGCAGCACGGCGTTTTTGAATAGCTCGCGCTGGATGTTCAGGTTGAAGTTATGCACGTAAGGCGTGCGCAAGCGTCTATCAACGGCGAAGACATCCGAATCGGAGAAGCCTGTAAAGATTGGAACGCCGGGTTGAATCACACCGACGGTTGAGAAAGAGAAGAGAATCGGAGCAGGGCCGATAGGATTGTAAGCAGGGCCGGGATTGAAAGTGTTGAAGGGAAGCTGGCCCACAAAAAAGTCCTGCGAGAAGGCATCATAGAAGAGTCCCCATCCGGCGCGCACAACCGTTTTGCCTTTGCCGCCGATGTCCCACGCGAAGCCCAGTCGCGGCGAAAAATTGTTCCAGTCGCGTTCATACAACCCGGCCAATCCGTTCGTGCCGACCTGAACGAGACCAGCGCTCGGATCGAAGTTGCTGAAGCGGTTGCGCTCTTCTTTGATGACGCCGAAGTAGTCGTAGCGCAGCCCAAGATTGAGGGTCAGATTGCGGGACCAACGGAAGCTGTCTTGAATGTAGCCCGCGTGCGAATTCTGGCTTGTGCCGCGCCGCGAATCGCCGCGCGCCGCGCGACCGCCGTCGAGTGTGCCTGAGAGAAAATCTGAGAGCGTGGCGAAATCCAAGCGCCCGCGATAGCCCGCGTCGAAGAAGGCGTTGACGAAGGTGCGGCGGAACTCGTAGCCGAATTTGAGATCGTGGCGCGCGAGCTTCCATGAGAAGTTGTCAATCAGATGATAGTTTGTATCAACGCGCCCGCGCGGGTTGCCGAGGTTTGCGCCGAGCGATGCTATTTGCCTGCCTCCGAACGCGGGGTCGCTGCGGATGCGTATGAAGGGCAGACCGAAATCCTGTGAGCTTTGGATGCCGTTGTTGAGGCCGATGGTGCGCGGATCGAAGTCTCTATCTTCGGGCAAGAATTTTTCTACGAAACGATTATATCCGAAGCGCACTTCGTTGACTTTCGTTTGCGAGAGAATTTTCAGATAAGAGATGGAGACAAGCTGCACGCGCGTCGGCGTGAACGTGTTGTAGCCCGGAAGGACGTTTCCGCCTTGCAGCGCGAGCGGAAAAGATTGCGTGCTGTTGCCGTAGTAGTAGCGGGCGGTCAGTTGATTGTCTTTATTGAATGAATGGTCCACCTTGAAGATGAAGCTGTCCACATCGTTGAGCGCGCGTGTGGTGACGAAGAGATTTGATTCGGGAGAAAAAAGCGGGACGGGATGATTGGGCGCGGGCCAGGGGTTGCGCGCGAGAAGCTGAGCGATGACAGGATTAGTCGCGCCGCCGAGCGCGGCAATCTCGCGCGGGTCCGGCACGCGCGCGACAGAGTTTAATCCGACGCGCTCGCGTTGCCCTTCATAAGCCGTGTACCAGAAAGTCCGGTTGCGTTTGAATGGACCACCGAGCGAGAAGCCGAATTGATTGTTGCGAAAAGCTGTTTTGTTTTGCGGTACAGGGTTGAAGACGTTGCGCGCGTCGAGCTTGTCGTTACGCACAAACTCGTAGAGCGAGCCGTGTATGTCGTTTGTGCCTGACTTGGTGACGATGTTGACAATCGCGCCGGAGTTGCGCCCGTACTCGGCTTCAAAGTTTGAGAGTATCGCGGCCTCTGCAATCGCTTCGACGGGAAGAATTGTGGCGGGCGTGCCGAAGACTCCGGCCTCGTTAATCGCGGGCAGATTGCGATAGCCGTCGTTCATGTCCGTGCCATCAAGCAGGTAATTGTTCGAGCGGCCACGATTGCCGTTGGCGCTGAAGAGGCCGAAGGAGCCGGGCGAATCGGTCGCGCCCGAAGGGTCTGCGGTTGCGCCGGGAACGAGCGTGAGAAGTTTGATGAAGTCGCGCCCGTTGACGGGAAGGTCTGCGACCTGCCTGGCGTTGATTGTTCCGCCGAGAGTATTGTCTGTCGTTTGAATCTGCTCCGCGCCGATGACATCCATGGTGATGTCGCCGCCTGAAATGTCCAGACGAAGATCTGCGCGCCGTTCGCTCGCCACGTCAACGCTTACCTGTACACCCGTCAAACGAAATCCTGTCATCTCGGCTCTGACCTCGTATGTGCCGACGGGTAGCTCACGAATCGCGTAGTTTCCCTCGGCATCGGTCGTCGTTGAACGTTCGAGGCCGGTGCTCAAATTCCTCGCCGTAACTTTTGCGCCGGGAACGAGCGCGCCTGCGGGGTCTGTCACTGTGCCTAGAATCGTGCCGCGAAATGTTTGCGCGCTGAGCGACGCGGCGAAGACGCAGATGAAAGCAAGCAGCGAAAGGATATGGAAGAGGTTGCGCAGTTTGTGCGCCTTTGATGATTTGCGCGATTGGCAGTCTGCGTTGCTGTCGGCTGTAAGGCGGATTCGAGTCGGCATGATGAATTTTCCTCACATGTCTTTGAGCGAAATTGTTAAGGCTCTCTTCATCGGATTCTCAGATGAACTCTCAAGCGCGAGGGAAAAACTTATCCGGTGGCGGCGATTATATCCCGACCTTCTACAAGGCAAAAGGAAAAAGGTAAAAGGCAAAAGTCAGGGGAAGCCAACTTTTAATTACAGCACTCACGCTTGAGCCTGTTTATTAAAAGCGGTTTCCCCACACTTTTACCTTTTTAATTTTTCCTTTTGCCTTCCTTCACGGTGCGACTTCGATGCGGTCGCCGGGCTGTAGGCGTGGGTCAGGGATTTTGCCCGACTTGATCTCTTTCAGATTGAATTTGGTGGTGGTCAATCGTCCGTCCGCGTTCTCGCGCGAGACTTCGACGATGTTGTCGCCTGAGCGCAGCAGGCCGCCTGCGCCGAGTATGGCTTGCAGGAGAGTGATGCCGGATTGAAAAGATTTCTGGCCCGGAGTATAGACGCGCCCGCCGATGTAGTAGAACTGCGGCACACGCGCCAGCACCGTGATGACATCGCCGGGACGAACGAGCGCACTCATCGCTGATTGATCATTGAGGTCTATGATTGGTCCCTGCCCTGTCGCGCGCATGATGGCGACGCGGCCCGCGTTCATCTGCGGCTGCGATTCTGCAATCAGGACGTAGAGCGGCACGGCTTCGCGGTGCAGGATTCTAATGCCCGGATTGCTGACAAGGCCGCTCATAATCACTGTGTGGCTAACGAAGTCTCTCACGCTCACCACAACGTGCGGGTCTGCTGAAACGCCGCGACGTTTAAGCTCCGCCGCCAGACGCGCTTCAATCTCCTGCGTGGTCAATTCGTTGACAGAGACAGGACCACCCGCCAGAGTGTAATCAACAATCCCGCCTTCCATCACGGTGTAGAGCGTTGAGCGGTTGCTGGTAGAGTTAAGCAGGCGTATGTCTAAAATGTCGCCGACGCCGACGCGGTAGATGCCGACCAACGTCGCTTCGTCAACAGGCTTGACAGGCTCTATGCCCGGCGCAGCCGTGTCGTTCTTAATCTCCGCCGTCTCATTCTTGGCGGAATCATTCTTCGCAGTTGCGCTTTCACTCTTCGGTGTCTCTGCTGCGGGCGTTGCCCTGTTTGTCGCATCAGTTGGCGAAACAGTTTCGCCGGGCTTCGATGCGGCATCGCTTGTTGATGAAGGCTGATCTGTCTTGACTTCCGCCGCGTCCGTGACGGAAGGGTTAAGGGTTGTCTTCGCAGCTTCGTCGTTCGCGCCCGTGTTGTCCGTCGCGTTTGGGGCGGAGGATTGTTTGCCGTCCGTTTTTCTCGGCGTAGAGTTTGCGATGCGTTGTGCCTCTGCGTTCTCTTTCTCCGCCTGAAGGATTCTGTTAAGTGTGTCGGAGAGATCAGAGTTGAGATTTTTGAGAATTTTGAACTGCTCGATGGCGAGGTCGCGTTTGCCGATGACGTAGTAAGTGACGCCAAGCTGGTAGTGAGCTTCCGCCCACTGAGGCTCTAGGCGGATGGCGCGCTTCTGCGCTTCAGCCGCATCGTTGTAGAGCTTCAGGCGAGAGTAGGCGCGGCCCATCTCGTAATTAGTTTTGGCGTCTTTCGGTTGAAGTCGGAGCGACTTTTTGAAAGCATCTACGGCTTCCTTGTACTTCTTCGCCTCAAAACGCTCGACGCCGAGTTTATAAAAACCTTCTGCTGTAGTCGGCGCGTCCGTCTTTGCCGAGTCGTGATTCTTTGCGACGACATTGTTGTTTTGTGGCGGAACGGCAACGCTATCCTGCGCGCGGCAGCGTAGCGGCGCGCTCATTACAAACAGTATGAGGCCAACGAGTATTGCTCTCTTCATAAAACCTGTCCCCTTAGATTTCTCCGCCGGAAACGGCGGCGCGGCGCGAACGGCGAGACTTTCTATATAGCCCGCTCGAAACGTGCTGAATCAGCACGGCGGATTATACATCACTGCGGCGGAATAACTAGAGCGCAGCAAAGCCAAGATGGATGGCAGGTGATAGGTGATAGGAAAGACCTGCATCTTTTCTCTGCTTACCTGTTACGGTTTTTCTTGATTTCTAGCGGGATGGTTCAGCTTCAAGCTTGGTCACGCGCTCATCCAAATCTACCTGTTCCTCGCGCACTTGCAAAACATCTTCATGAAGGACTTTCATCTGGCGCTTGATAGATTTGACTTCATCTTCAATCTTATCCAAACGAGACAGGACTGCTTCCCAGATAGGTCGCGTATCATGCAGCCGCGCATCAACTTTTTCTTCAAGTGAAGTCAGCCGCCCGTCCATCGCAGATAAGCGTCCGTCCATCTGAGATAGCCGTGCATCCATGCCAGAAAGCCGCGTATCGAGCGCATCGAATCTGGCGAAGACACGCTCCTCGAAAGAACGCGCATCTGGAAACTCTTGTGTGAGGTCTTTGCTCATCAGTCTCCTCCCTTGACATGAATTATGATGCTTATTTGAGTTTCACTCAAGCATAAAATACGGATTATTAGCAACGCTCTTGCAAGGCGCTCTACTGCAAAAGTCGCTGCCTTTAAGTGCTGTAATGTTCTCACCGAAGTGAATAAAAGCACGCCTTTTGTTATACTAGGGGTTTCTGCGGTGTCCGCTAAAATCGCCTGTCGGATACTGTGCAGCCTGAACGTGAAAAGAGCGCGCCTGTCATCAACAGACGAGGCGCGGAAGAGTTGAAGTTCTATTATGTACGAGTTTGCAGTAGCTCCGGCGGTGACGCAGATACGCCGTCGCGGAGTTGAGATTACAGAGGTCGAGCCGCAGAGCCTTGCCGCAGAGCTTGAGCTTGAGGCGGGCGACCGCATCCTTCGCATCAACGGGCGCACGGTGCGCGACTATCTCGATTTCCGTTTTCAGACAGGCGGCGAGACTGAACTCGTGATGGACGTGCGTAAGGCGAGCGGCGAAGAGTGGGAGATAGAGATAGAGCGCGGCGAGGGCGAAGATTTCGGTCTGGGCTTTGAGCAGATTGTGCCGCGACAATGCGCCAACGAATGTATCTTCTGCTTCTGCAAAGGCAACCCGCAGGACGCGCGCCCCTCGCTCTTCATCCGCGACGAAGACATACGTCTCTCATTTCTCTACGGCAACTACACGACGCTCACTTCGATTACGGAAGACGAGATGAGCCGCATTATCGAACAACGTCTAACGCCGCAATACGTCTCTGTCCACGCGACAGATTTGGACGTGCGCGCCTACTTGCTCGGCGTTGATAAACGGCGCGCGGACATTTCTCAGAAGATGCGGCGAATGCTCGACGCTGGCATAGAGATTCACGCGCAGGTTGTGCTGTGTCCTGAGATTAATGATGGAGAGGTTTTAGTAAAAACTATCAGAGACCTTGCGGCAGAGCACCCGCGCATCAAGAGCGTGGCGGTTGTGCCTTTGGGTCTGACGCGCTACAACACGGATGAGCGGCTGACGGCTGTCACGCCTGAGTTCTGCCAGCGCACGATACGACTACTTGCGCCGCTGCAACGCGAGTTCGGGGAAACGCTTGGGACAACTTTCGCATTTCTTGGCGACGAGATTTACCTGCGCGCGGGCCGGGGCGTGCCGGGTCGCAGGCATTACGGCGACTATCCGCAGATAGAAGACGGCATCGGCATGGTGCGCAGCTTTGATACAGAGTTTAAGAGGCTCTGGAAAAAGTTGGAGCGCCACACGCCGCAGCACGCGGAGCAACTGAGCGGCACGATCATGACCGGCACACTCTTCGCGCCTGTGCTCGAAGAGTTGATTGAAAAATTGAACGCGCGCTTTGGCACGCGTCTTCATGTCGTCGCGGTTGAGAACAACTATTTCGGCGGCGACGTTTCTGTCGCGGGGCTTCTCACGGGCGGCGATTATCTGGCCGCGCAAGACAAAATTCGCGGCGACTTCCTTTTCATTCCCGCCGCCTCGATCAAGAGCGGCGAAGACATTATGCTCGACGGGATGAGGCTTAGTGAACTGGAAGAGAAGTTGTCTCTTCCAATTCACCCGCTCGACTTCGATTCATTTGCGCGCAGGCTGGAAAAAACAGTTTGAAGTCAAAAAGCATCCGGTCTTGAGTTTCAAATTAGAGCGCGTGATGATGGAGCGTTGATGGTTCTCGCAAAGGCGCAAAGAAAAGAAGAACCAAAGAACGCCGGTCCAGCATTCAACAACTTTGCGGTCTTTTGTCTTTCTGTTCTTCGCGCCTTTGCGAGAAACCTCAATGCACTTAATCTCCTGTAGTTTGATTTAAACTCTAACCTTTTACACCAGTGGATAAAGTCCCAACCGCTCAAAGCAAAAAGATTCTCGATGTCGGCTGCGGGGTCAACAAGTATCCCGGCGCAATCGGCATGGACTTTAACCCGCGCACGCACGCGGACGTGATACACGATCTTGGCGTCGTGCCGTATCCGTTTCCCGATAACGAATTCGATGAAGTCATCAGCCGCCATGTCGTCGAGCATGTGCCTGACGTGATGGCTTTTATCTCGGAGCTTCATCGCATCACGAAACCGGGCGGGCGCATCAAACTCGTCGCGCCGCATTACACGAATCCTGATTGGGCGACAGACCCTACGCATCGCAATCACCTCAGCAGCTACACCTTCAACTGCTTCATCGAAGACCGCAGCAACTTTCCTTTCTACACAGACGTGCAGTTGAAGCCCGTTCGCACCTACGTCTCTCTCGCAAACCTCTGGCGTGCGCTCGGTCTTGAGTTCATCACGAATCTGGACCAGCGCTGGCCCTCTCTTCGCTTCACACGAAAGTTCTGGGAGTTTTATCTCTCATACATTTTTCGCGGCAAGGAATTGCATTTCGAGTTTGAGGTTGTGAAGCGAAATTCCGCAGCCTGATTGTAAGAGCGCGTCGTGATGAATCCTAAGAATCTCAAGAAGCTACTCTCACACCGCCGCGAGCAGATCTTCGGCAGGTGCAACATCTGCGGTAGCTTAACTCTCTTCTACACGAAGGAAGCGGGACACGTCAGAGAATCTCTCTTCTGCTTCCAGTGCAAGAGCGTTTCGCGTAAGCGCCATGTGGCGAAAATCATTCTGGAAACATTCGCCCCGCAGTTCCGTTCGCTCAAAGGCGCGCGAGAGACTCTTTCAAAACTTTCAATCTATAGCGCCGTCTCGAACGACGCGCTGCACAGATTTCTGGGCGATGGAAATCGGAATTTCGTCTGCTCAGAGCTTTTCCCTGATACGAAAGAGGGGATGGAGAAGAACGGAGTCTTGTGCCAGAATCTTGAGCGTTTGACTTTTGATGATGAGAAATTTGATCTCGTCATCACGGAAGATGTTTTCGAGCACGTGCGCCGTCCAATGCAGGGTTTTAGAGAAGTGCATCGAGTGCTGAAGGCTGGCGGCTATCACATCTTCACCGTGCCTTTTAATTTCGATAAGCCAACCGTGCAGAGAATTGACACCGCGACGGAGAGGGATGTTTACCTGCTGCCGCCGGAGTATCACGGCGATACGCTCAGGGACAGGATACTTGTCTATACTGACTTCGGTTACGACATCGTTGAGCGTTTGAACGCCTTAGGTTTCGAGACGGGCATTTCACTCTCAACGCACTCGGACGCCGTGCGTGATGGCATCGCGGATAGCTACGTCTTTGTCAGCCGGAAGACTTATGCGAATCAAGAGTTTAGCTGATGAAGAATTTCCTTTGCGCTCCTTCGCGTCTTCTCCCTTTGCGTCCTTTGCGTTTAAACTTGAACTTAAACGCAAAGGACGCAAAGG
>JBAWGU010000432.1:0-1588 GCA_049593215.1 Pyrinomonadaceae bacterium | reverse complement strand
GCTTAATTCTTTTTCGCTGCGCGTCCCCACAGCTTACTCTGTGGGCTACAAATATTTCACCCCAACTGGGCTAGACCTTTTACCCCCCAATGCTTTTTAGGCCACAATCTCTTCTTCAGACTTGTTTGAGATAACTTCGCCGTCCGGCAGGATGATTTTTTCGTGGTCGGACGTGACGTGCTCGCCTTCGATGGTGACCTCATCGCCTTCCAGTGTCAGAATGGGGAGGCTGTCAAGGAAGCGTTCCGCATCAAGAGCGGCCATGCAGCCTGTGCCTGCGGCTGTGACGGCCTGACGATAGTAAGAGTCCTGCACGTCGCCGCAGGCGAAGACGCCCGTAATGTTTGTCGCCATCGAGCGACCGGAAGTTTTCAAGTAGCCGATTTCGTCCATGTCCAACTGACCCGTGAAAAGGTCTGTGTTGGGTTTGTGGCCGATGGCGATGAAGACGCCTTCGCAGGGAAAGATTCTCTCTTCGCCCGTGACGGTATCGCGCAAACGAACGCCCGACACGCCAGTCTCCGTCGTCCCTAAAATCTCTTCTACCTCAGCGTTCCAAATAAATTCAATCTTCTCGTTAGCAAAAGCTTTCTCCTGCATAATCTTCGACGCTCTCAGCTTGTCGCGGCGATGGACCACATAAATTTTCAAGCCGTAGCGCGTCAGGAAAGTAGCTTCTTCCATCGCGGTGTCTCCGCCGCCGACGACGACAATCTCTTTGCCTTTGAAGAAAAATCCGTCGCAGGTGGCGCAGGCAGAGACGCCGTAGCCGCCGAGTCCGTGCGGCGCAGGGGCTTCGCCCGGAATCCCCAGCCACTTCGCGGACGCGCCCGAAGCGATGATGAGAGTTTCGGTTTTGATGATGACTTGAGAGTCGTCAACGTTCTTCGCGTAGAGCGTAAAGGGACGCTGCTGCAAGTCAACGCGCTCGATCCACGTCGTTAAAAATTCCGTGCCGAACCGTTCGGCCTGTTTACGAAATTCGTCCATCAACTCCGGCCCCTGAATCCCTTTAGCAAAGCCCGGATAATTTTCCACCTCTGTGGTAATGGTAAGCTGGCCTCCGGGCTGCGGGCCTTCTATGACGACGGGCTTAAGGTCTGCGCGGGCGGCGTAAATGGCCGCCGTGAGTCCTGCCGGTCCTGAGCCGAGTATGACCACATCCCTTTTGAGTGTCTCTTGCGCCATGCGATTCTTCTTTGAACTCCTTTCGCTTCACCGAGAGCGAGAATTTTTATCTATCTTTTGCAGGGCAGTATAGCCTTTTCCGTTGTGCGTGTAGTATAACTACTCCTGCAAGAGTAGTCGAATTAGGTCTCGTAGAGTTCGCGTCTGCCGCGCGCTGTTTTTCCGTAGCCCAGACTTGAAATTCTATGCTCGGAACTCAAACCCTTGAGCTTCTTAAAACTATCAAACATTCGGGAACAGTCTTGAATAGAGCAGAGAGCATCCCACTTGCTTCGGTGCGCGCTGTTGAGACCATCGCCGTGCTTGGCGCGGGGACGATGGGACACGGCATCGCGCAGACTGCGGCGGCGGCAGGCTATCCCGTCATCCTGCGCGACATCAACCGCGACGCGCTCGAACG
>JBAWGU010000431.1:0-1573 GCA_049593215.1 Pyrinomonadaceae bacterium | reverse complement strand
CATCTCAACCGCAACGTTGTTCCCCCGCCCGCGACGCCTTTGCGCGCGCTGGCCGCAGGCATCTCGCATCTTGCGCGCACCGCGCTCGCAGAGCCTTACATGCTCACGATTGAGCGCCAGCCCGTTTACTTGCGCCGACTGCCGAAAGCTCTGGACGGCTTTCGCATCGTTCAACTCTCCGACATACATCACGGCCCTTTCACCGGCAGCGAACAGGTCGAGCGCGCCATCGAAGCCGCCAACAGTCTTGAGCCGGACATCATCGCTTTAACAGGCGATTACGTTTCGCACGAGCGCGAGTATATTTCGCCGTGCGCGACCATGCTCGGACGCTTGCGCGCCCGTCACGGCGTTTACGCAATTTTGGGCAATCACGACCACTGGACCGATGCCGCTCTGATTACAGACCTCTTCCAACTCGCAGGCATACGTATGCTCATCAACGAAGGGATGCGCTTTTCGGCGCGCGGAGCATCCTTCTGGCTCTCAGGCGTGGACGATACGATGGTCGGTCTTGAAGATTTGCCGCTCGCACTCGCTGGCTCAAGCCGCGACGAGATGAAACTCCTGCTCGCGCACAATCCGATTATCCTGCGCCGCGCCGCACGCGCAGGCGTTGATCTGGTCCTCAGCGGTCACACGCACGGCGGACAGGTCACATGGCGTTCCGAGCGCAGCGCTTCCGGCAGACCAAGACGCAGGCTACTTAAAGGCTTGGGCCGTCAGGGCCAGACACAGATTTACGTCACACGCGGTTTAGGCACAAGCGTCCTGCCCATACGCTACGGCTGCCCGCCGGAAGTCTCGCTTCTCGAACTACGCTCAACGCAGTGATAAGAAATAAGTGATAAGTGACAAGATGAAAAATTTATCCCGCCCTGTCTTAACTCATCACTCATCACTCATCACTCATCACTGTTCTTAAATGTCTTCAAGGATCGTTACGCTGCCCAACCTGCTCACCGTGTTCCGCATGGTGCTGATTCCTGTTTTCGTTTCACTTCTCTTTTATCAAAAATTTACGCTGGGCTTAGGCGTCTTTCTGCTCGCGGGAATCACGGACGGATTAGACGGACTTCTCGCGCGACGCTTCGACCAGAAATCCCAACTCGGCACAATCCTCGACCCGATTGCTGACAAACTCCTGCTCGTCACCTCTTTCATAGTCCTTTCCATGCCCGCGATTAGCCCGCACCCCTTGCCGCGCCATTTCCCTGTGCCCTTCTGGGTCACTGCGGCGGTCATCAGCCGCGACATCTTCATCATCGTCGGCGCGGCGGCCATCAACATCGTCACAGGCTTTCGCCGCTTTCGCCCCTCCTGGCTCGGCAAAATCAACACAGCCGTCCAAATCCTTGCCATCGCCGCCGTACTCGTTGCCGCACGCTTTCCAGTCCTGAGCGGCTACCTCCCGACCGTCTATACGATTGTCTTTGCCCTCTCCATCTTCTCCGGCGCGCATTACATCTATTTCGCCTCCCGATTGCTCAAAGAAGAGCAAAAACAGAGCGAATAGAGAAAACGCAACAAAAGTCAGAACCGCCTGCGGTAGCGGGCGGGTCAGCGCAGGGCA
>JBAWGU010000430.1:0-1917 GCA_049593215.1 Pyrinomonadaceae bacterium | reverse complement strand
TTTCAGGGCTTCTTGTTTTATCGTAGCTCTGACCCGGCGCGATGCGCCGGTCTATTGAATCTCGCCCCTTCGGTGCTTTCCTTATCGCTAACTTCTTATGTCGAACTCATTATTTATAGTTCGATTTGACGTGTTGAAATGACCGACTCGAATGAACGCAATGCATCAAGCGTCTCTTTATCCAGAGGCGCATCAGTCTCTATAACTGAAAGAGCTTCGCCGCCGCGCTCACGGCGTCCGAGATGAAAGCGGCTGATGTTGACGCCGTGCTCGCCTAAGATTGTGCCGACGCGCCCGATGACGCCGGGCACGTCGTGGCTGCGCATCACAAGCATGTGCCCGTGCGGAGTTGCTTCGATGTTGAAACCGTTAATCTCTGTGATGCGCCCTTCCGCGCTCTGCCCGATTTGTCCGATGAGCGTGCCCGCGACAGTCTGCTCCCCGCCGCTTGTGACAACGCCTGTGCGAATCGCAGACGATTGCTCGCTTCCTGTTCTTTTGTATGAAGAGACAACAGAGATGCCGCGCTCTTCCGCAATCAGAAAAGCGTTGACGACATTGACGCGCGCGCTCATGTCGCGCAGCAACCCTGCCAGAAAAGCCCTGGTCACGGGCGCGGCATCCACCTCTGCAATTTCTCCTGCAAATTCAAGACGAACTTCGCGCACGGCTTCGTCAATCAACTGCGCCTGAAATCTCCCCAAGCTCTCAGCCAGAGTGATATAAGGCTGAAGCACGCTTAACTCCTGAGCAGCGAGCGCAGGCACGTTGACCGCGCCGCGCAAAGCTCCCGTCAGAAAGTAGTCGCGCATCTGTTCCGCGACTGTGAGAGCAACGCCCTCCTGCGCCTCTTTCGTTGACGCCCCTAAATGCGGAGTCACAATCACTTCATCAAGAGCGAGCAAAGGATTGCCCTGCTGCGGCGGCTCTTCTTCAAACACATCGAGCGCCGCGCCCGCGACAATTCCCTCTTTGATTGCAGAAAGCAGAGCGCGCTCGTCAACCAGTCCGCCGCGAGCGCAGTTGATGATATGCACGCCCCTCTTCATCTTCTGGAAAGCTTGCGAGCTGATGATGCCGCGCGTCTCTGAAGTGAGCGGCGTATGCACTGTCAGAAAATCTGCGCGCGCGAAGACTTCTTCAAGCGGCGCAAGCTCAATCTCCAAATCACGCGCCTGCTCAGGCGCAACGAAAGGGTCATAAGCGACCACGTTCATGCCAAACGCGCGCGCCCGCTCCGCCACGACGCGCCCGATGCGGCCCATGCCGACGATGCCGAGAGTTTTTCCCCGAAGCTCAACCCCGATGAAACGCTTGCGCTCCCACTGCCCTGATTTCAAGCTCGCGTTGCCCTGCGGCACTCTCCGCGCCAGCGCAATCAACAGGGCAATCGTGTGCTCAGCAGTCGTGATCGTGTTGCCGTCCGGCGCATTCATCACGACGATGCCGCGCCCTGTTGCCGCCGCCACATCAATATTGTCAACGCCGACGCCCGCGCGTCCCACAGCGCGCAAACGCTGCGCGCCGTCCATGAGTTCAGCCGTCACCTTCGTCTCGCTGCGCACAACCAGCCCCTCGCAATCACTCACAGCCGCGCGCAACTCATCGCCCTTCAGCCCCGCTCGCTTCTCAACCACAAAACCCGCCGCGCGCAAAGGCTCAAGCCCGCTCTCGCTCACATCATCCGCCACAAAAATTTTCAGATTTTCAACAGACATATATTTGAAAAGCTGTCCGTAGTCAGTAGTCAGTTGTCAGTTGTTTTGAGTGTTGCTTATGTTGAATGCTCATCTAAAGCATTCATCTCAGCAATCACATACAACGGACAACTGACTACGGACCACTGACAATTATTTACATTGGTCCAGCTTTATCTCGTTCGCTGCCTTCATCAAACTGACCGTCGGGCGATGGCGT
>JBAWGU010000429.1:0-3374 GCA_049593215.1 Pyrinomonadaceae bacterium | reverse complement strand
GCGACGACCTACCGTTGTCGGACCTGCTGGTGCTGCGCGCCTGCCTGCGGCAGATCGAGGGGCTCGACGCGGAGATCAAGGTCATCGAAGAAGAGGTCACGAGGCATGGCAAGACGCTGTGGGGCGTCAAGCGGCTGCTGCACGTGCACGGGCTGAACTTGCTCTCGGCGATCAGCCTCTTAGCGGAAGTAGGCGACATCACATTGTTCGAGGCCTCGAAGCAGTTAGTCTCTTACGCGGGGCTGGCGACTTCGACGCGTCAGTCAAGTGAGACGACGCGCCACGGCGGGATCACAAAGCGGGGTCGGAAGCGGCTGCGGACGGGCTGTATCTAGGCGGTGTTGGCGATGGTGAATCGCACGGACACACCGCTGATGGAGTTTTATCAGAAGAAGCGGGAGAAGGGGGTGGGCAAAGCGATCTGCGCGACGACGAGAAAACTGCTCACCATCATTTTCGTGCTGCTGAAGAAGGGATTCGACAACTGGTACTTGGAAGACAGACTCTATAATCGCAAGCTACGGTTGCTGAATGCCGCGGCTTGAGTGCTTGACTTGCATAGGAACGGCATGCACCCGACCGCCGACACGCCGCTTATCATGCTCCGCGAAAGGCTCGGGGCGGCGGATGATGCCGAGCGTTATGTCTGCGCTTCGCCTTCTCGAAGTTGATTCCCGCCTCGCCTCTGTTGAATGACATTAGACTTGTGTGGATAATTCGAGTGGCTGGTTGATGATTGATGCGAGTTGAATCGGCCCATATTGAGAGCAGATAGCATTCAATCTCAGCTATCACATTGTCGGCAGGAGATCTGCGGCGTTTGGCGAAGCGACTCTATGCGCTACAACATAACAACTCATTGAACCGGAGCGCGAATAGCGGGGCTTTAATGCGCAAGACTTGCCGCTAATCACCTTGTGTGCGCGGCGGCTGATGGCGGGCGTTGGGCCGCCAAAGTTCTGAGGTCAAGTCAGACACCCCCGCCAAAGGCGGTGGCTTGGTGAATGTGACCACCTCAAAGGTGGTCGGACTCAATCAAGTTGATCTTTGACAGAAATCGCACTTTCCTGCCGCAACTAAAAACGGCCTTCATCGTCACCGCCCTCTTGATCGCGAATATAGGCGCGCACTTTATCTTCTTCATAGCCGACGGTCGAAACACAATAGCCACGCGCCCAGAAGTGCTCGCCCGTATAGTTACGCTCTCGGCCTTGAAACTGTCGCGCTATCGCAATAGCCGATTTGCCTTTGATAAAGCCGATCACTGATGCCACCGCGTATTTTGGCGGAATCGAGATGCACATATGGACGTGATCTGGCATCAGATGCCCTTCGATGATGGTGCATTCTTTCTGCCGTGCCAGTTCATGAAAGATCGCGCCCAACTGCTTTCTCAGATTCCCAAACATCGCCTTGCGGCGTCGTTTGGGAATGAACACAACATGGTACTTGCAATCCCATTTAGAATGGGACATGCTCTGAAATGATCCGGTCATGTAGATTCTCCTGTAGGTTTAGCCACCAAGCCACCTGCGGGAGAATTCTACTGCCGGATCGCTCAAAGCTTTTCAAGTCTCACTGGTCGAACCAGTGGTTTACCTAACTGCATAATTACATATGAGTCAATCTACCCGCGAACCGTTAAGCGAGAAAGACCAGATTCAGATTCTGCTGCATGAGTATGGAACTTTGCGAACGGAGATCATCCACCGATCGAATAACCTATATCAACTTCTCGCGGTTGGTGGTGCGCTTTTCGTGTGGCTTATGGGACATCCCATAGATCGCAGATTCTGGATATCACTGTTTTTGGCTATGCCTCTGTTGTGTGCGGGTTTCTGGGTGATTCGCAGGTATACAAATAAGCTTTCGAAAAGATTGCGTGAGATAGAGAAGAGAGTAAATAGTTTAGCTGGCGTTGAACTCCTGGTTTGGGAGACACTTTGGGGTGGTGCTGTAACTCGATACTTCGCGATGCGCACGTCTCCTTTGGAGCGCACCGCAGATGATGAGCATCCGAGTAAGGTTTTAGGCCAATAGCATGAACCTTTGCGACTGTGGCCCAACAACTCATTCAACCGGAGCGCGAATCAGCCGGTTTTTCATCGAGAAGTTGTCTTTATCGGTGTTGTGAGCGCACCCTCTATTGAGCGCGGTTGATTCTATGGGTCAAACGATTGAGTTTATGCTCAGTGCCAACCGCACGCCTGTCTAATTCTTCAGAATCACCGCATCCTTAATCAGGAGACGAGGGCGCCCTGTTGTCGAATCTGTCTCTACTATTGCTAAGACACGAACAGTCTCGTCAAGCACGTCCCCGAGCATAATCTTGTCGGAACCGTCACGCGGCATCCCGATTTCTAACGGCATTGATAAACGTACTGATATGGAACCGCTCGAATCGGTCAGCCGAAAATCACGACCTTTGCGAAGCTGAATATTTGCACCTTTGTTCTCGAGTCTTCCGATAATCTGAACAACTCTGCTTTGATACTGACCAGGGTTCGATAAAATATCAGACACCTTCGCATCGGTGGCAGCAGATTGTTGTGGAGTTGTGATGTTGGCAGAATTATTTTGGGATCCTGGAAGTTGCGCAGGGGATGGAGAGAGAGGACAACTATTTGAAGTGAAGAGCACATGTACCCGTGCCAAGTCGCCAGGCGCTACGATTTGACAGATTGCACCGGATGCTAGATACCTAGGATTTGTCGTTGCGTCAAATTTTGTGTTACTGGTAGTTCCCGGAAACAAATCTCCCGGACCGCCGCGGAAGTTTGGATGGTGAAGTTTTCTGAGTCCGTCTGCTTCGATAAGGTCAACCCCATAATTGTTGGGATCGTAGTTAACTCTGTTTGAACGAAGACCAGCATTGACGACGGGTTGATTCACCTGGAATATTTGGAGCCCAGCTGTTGGCAGTTTTGAATTAGATAATTTCTTGCCAAGATTGTCTATCAAGTAATATTGGGTGGGCGAGATTGTTATGCGGTAGATATCAGCATGATCTTCAATAGTTGAGATTGATGCTAACGTGTCTGCGGTAATATCTTTAGGTGTCACCCATCCCAATAACTCCTTAGCCCACGCCGACATTTGGACCGGCTGATTGGGACTTTGGCCATCCCCACCCCATGCACCACCAGCCATTAAGCACCAGTTCCCCAAGCCTTCACCTCTTCCCGATGTATCATACAGATCAGGAAGTCCAAACGCGTGACCAAACTCATGTGCGAAGACCCCTATTTCATTTTGCGCATGAGACCGCAAAGGAGGTGCCTATGGCGATCTATTGTGGAGTTGACTTCCATGCACGTCAACAGACAATTTGTTATTGCGATACGGCTGATGGAGAGATCCATCTCAAGGAGTTA
>JBAWGU010000428.1:0-2323 GCA_049593215.1 Pyrinomonadaceae bacterium | reverse complement strand
TTCTTTTACAACGGACCACTGACTACGGACAACGGACATCTCTTCCTTCATCCTTCCTACTCACTCTTCTGATATGCTAGGCTTCAGGCTAATACGCCACAACGAATCGTTTCCCCGCAGAGTAGGATTTGAAAATTTATGTCAACGAAAACCAGCGCAGAGCGTCGAGAGCATTTCGAGACGACTTCAGGGATTGAATTGCCCAACGACTTCAACCCTTCCAACACAGACGCGCCAGACTATGAAGCGGATTTAGGCTCGCCCGGCGAATACCCTTACACGCGCGGCATACGCCACAACCTGTATCGCGGTCGTTTCTGGACCATGCGGCAGTACGCAGGCTATGCGACGGCAGAAGAATCCAACGCGCGCTACAAGTATCTGCTCGCGCAGGGCACGACAGGACTCTCCGTTGCCTTCGACCTTCCGACGCAGATTGGTCTCGATTCAGACGACCCGCTCGCAGCAGGCGAAGTCGGCAAAGTCGGCGTGGCGATTGATTCCCTGGAAGACATGCAACGCCTCTTCGACGGCATTCCGCTCGACACCGTTTCGACTTCGATGACGATTAACGCGACGGCTTCGACTCTATTATGTTTGTATCTCGCCGTCGCCAGAAAGCAGAACGTCTCGTTCGATAAAGTCAACGGCACGATTCAAAACGACATCCTCAAAGAGTACATCGCGCGCGGCACGTACATCTATCCACCCGCGCCTTCGCTGCGCTTGGTGACAGACACCTTCGCCTTCTGCGCGAAAGAAGTTCCGAACTGGAACACCATTTCAATCAGCGGTTATCACATACGCGAAGCAGGCTCAACCGCCGTGCAGGAAGTTGCCTTCACGCTCGCTGACGCCATCGCTTACGTCGAAGCGGCTCTTGATGCGGGACTCAAAATTGACGAGTTCGCCCCGCGCCTCTCTTTCTTCTTCAACTCGCACAACAATCTTCTGGAAGAGATAGCCAAGTTTCGCGCCGCGCGTCGTCTCTGGGCGCGCACGATGCGCGAGCGTTTTCATGCGCGCGACCCGCGCTCGATGATGCTGCGCTTTCACACGCAGACGGCAGGCTCAACCCTCACAGCGCAACAACCCGAAGTCAACATCGCACGCACAACCATTCAAGCTCTCGCCGCAGTTCTCGGCGGCACGCAATCCCTGCACACCAACGCGATGGACGAAGCCCTCGCGCTCCCCACAGAAAACGCCGCGCGCATTGCGCTGCGCACACAGCAGGTCATCGCGCACGAATCCGGCGTCACCGACACCGTTGACCCGCTCGCGGGCAGCTACGCCATCGAGCATCTCACAGACGAGATCGAACGCCGCGCCGCAAGCTACCTCGAAAAGATAGACGCGATGGGCGGGATGCTGCGCGCCATCGAGACAGGCTACGTCCAGCGAGAGATTCAGGAAGCGGCCTACAATTATCAACGCGCCGTCGAGCGGCAAGACGAAATCGTCGTCGGCGTCAACCGTTTTCAGACAGAAGAAGACTCCGCCATGCCCACGCTCCGCATCGACCCCGCCATCGAGCAATCACAAATCGAACGCCTACGCTCACTCCGAGCGCGACGCGACGCCGTTCAAGCCGAAACCGCCCTCGTCAAACTCGAAGAGGCCGCGCGCTCCACCGAAAACCTGCTGCCTCGCATACTCGATTGCGTCGAAGCCTACGTCACCGTCGGAGAAATCAGCCACCGCCTCAGAAGCGTCTGGGGCGAATACAGAGAGGCTGTGACGGTGTAGAATAGGGGATGAAAGGAGCAAGCTGATGTCACAAAGAGTCAGAGCCATTTACCAAAACGGCGCGTTTATTCCTCAAGTCCCTTACGATTTGCCTGACGGCTCGGAAGTAGAGTTGACCGTGCATCGCTCGAACGTGCTTCCACCTAAGACCACAGACCCTGATGAGCGGAAGCGCATTATAAATCGGATGATTGAGCGAATGCTTTCCAATCCGATACCTGCCAATTCACCACGCTTCACTCGTGAGGAACTTCATGAACGCCGTTGACACGAATGTACTCATCTATACGCGCGACCCACGCGATCCGATTAAGCAAAAACTAGCGGTCTCGCTGCTTTCGTCCATGACAGACCCCGTCTTGTTATGGCAGGTTGCTTGCGAATATATCGCGGCTTCTCGCAAACTGGAAAAATTAGGCTATGACCGAACGCAAGCCATAGCCGATGTCGAAGATATGCGGGAGGCGTGGGAGACAATTCTTCCAACCTGGAATGTCATGGACAGGGCTGCGCAGTTATTAAAAAGCTATCAACTTTCATTTTGGGATGCCATGATCATCGCTGCATGTCTGGA
>JBAWGU010000427.1:0-1930 GCA_049593215.1 Pyrinomonadaceae bacterium | reverse complement strand
TTGCGACGGCGGGCACAGCTCGCCTCTAAACGGTCGCGTTCAATTGATAACCGTAATAATGTGACGTCTCTCGCGCTGTGGGATGAAAGCGTCAGCCGGGAAAAGCTAATGCTGCGTGTGCAGCAGTTGTTCTTTGTGTCTCATGGCTGCGCGGGTTTGCCTTCTGCGTCGAAGACTTCGACTGTGCCGTACTTGTTCAGGATGTCGCGTGTCTTGGAGGCATCGCCGACGGCGACCACTTGTAGGTGGCCGAGGTCTAGGTACTTCTGCGCGACGCGTTGCACGTCTTCGGCGGTGATGGCGGAGACGCGCTGCGGGTAGGTGTCCCAGTAATCGGCGGGCAGGTTGTAGAGCTTCTGCGTGATGATGTTTTGCAGGAGCGCCTGCGGCTGTTCGAGCGAGAGGGCGAAGCTGCCGACGATGGCGCGCTTGGCGTTGTCTAGTTCTTCAGGCGTCACTTTCTCTTCGCGTATGCGTTTGAGTTCGTACATGAACTCGTGCATCGCACCTTCGGTCACGTCTGTCCTGACGTTCGATTGGGCCACGACCACGCCGCGAAACTTGGAGCCTGTGAATCCGCTATATGCGCCGTAGGTGTAGCCCTTGTCTTCACGCAGATTCAAGAAGAGGCGAGCGGCTGGACCACCGCCGAAAATCTGGTTCATCACGAGCACGCCGAAATAGTCAGGGTCTGTGCGCTCGATGCCGAGCGCGCCGAGCTGGATGGCGGTCTGCACGGATTTTGGGCGATCAACCAGATAGATGCGCGCATTGCCTTGCGCGGGCGCAGATGGAATCTGCATGGACGGCACGTCGCCTTTCTGCCAGTCGCCGAACGCCTTCTCGATTTTCGGCAGCAGCTCTTTCAACGTGATGTCGCCGACGACGGCGAGGATCGCGTTGTTCGGGCGATAGTAAGTCGCGTGATAACGCGCGAGGTCTTCCGCCGTGATGCTCTTCAATGATTCGACGGGCGGCGAGGTGAGCGCGCCGGGATGCTCACCGTAGATGGCGCGACTGAAACGCTCCTGCGCGAGAAACTGCGGGTCGGAGCGTTGGAGTTGAAGCTGAGAGAGCGTGCGCGTCTTGTATTTCTCGACTTCATCTTTCGGGAATGACGGATTGCGAACCACGTCTGCGAAGAGGTCAAGCCACTGGTCAGAATTCTCGACAAGGCCGAATGATGTCACGTTGGTGATGAATGAAGAGAGTCCTGATGTGGCATTGAGCGTTGCGCCGAGCGCTTCGACCTGTTCGGCGATGTCCTTGCTCGAACGCTTCTGTGTGCCTTCGCGCAGGAGCGAGGCGACGGAAGATGCGAGGCCGTGCCTGTCCGCAGGGTCAGCGAGTCCGCCGCCCATCACAACCATCTGCACGGAGAGAGTCGGCACTTTATGGTTCTCTAAGAGGATGACTCGCAGGCCGTTCTTTAATGTCGCTTCTTCTGCGCGCGGGAGTTTTACCTGCAAGACGTTTTTGTTGACAGGCGCGCGGCCTTTGATGACTGCGCCTTTGGTTGTCTGTCCAGCCGCCGCGCCGCCCTGTTGCGCCATCACGCCGGAAGACGTGAAAGCAATCAGCAGCGTGACGGCGATCAGTTTGAGTTTGTTGCTTCTAAATATTCTCATTGTTCTTTATCTCCTTCTACTGACCGACGCCGCTTGCGCCTTTGGCTTTCGGCACTGTGACGATGACTGTGCGGTTGGTTTGTTGCAGGTATTGATTAGCCACGCGCTGCACGTCCTCTTTGGTGACGGCGGCAACTTTGTCGAGGCGCGTGTTGATGAGACTGGGGTCGTTGTAATAGACAGCGTACTGCCCTATGCGTGTGGCGCGTGAGAGCGAACTCTGGATGCCGTTGATGAATGCGAGCCGCGTAGAGTTCTTGGCCTTCTGCAACTCCCAATCTGCGATAGGCGCTTTCTTCAGC
>JBAWGU010000426.1:0-12172 GCA_049593215.1 Pyrinomonadaceae bacterium | reverse complement strand
AAGCGTTTAATGAAAGCAGCGTGACGCTTGCTTTGGACGAAGCGCGTCACCTGCGCGACGTGTTGCGTCTGGGGCGCGGCGATGAAGTGTTTGTCTTTGACGGCGCAGGCAGAGAGTACCTTTGCGTCGTTGAAGAACAGATGCGCGACAGCGCGCTTCTCAAGATTATCGAAGAGGTCTCGCCTGCGCGTCCCGAATCAAAACTTCATTTGACGCTTGCGCTCGCTTTGCTCAAAGGCGAGAAGTTTGATCTGGCATTGCAGAAGGCTACGGAGCTTGGGGTCAAACGCATTGTGCCTGTGATGACGAAGCTCGCGGATGTGCGCGTGCGCGACGCCGCAGATGCGCAGAAGCGAAAAACGCGCTGGCAACGTATCGCCTTAGAAGCGGCAAAGCAGTCAGGCCGCGCGCTCGTCCCTGAAATTTCTTCGCCTGTTGACTTCAACGCGTTAGTCGAAGATGCGGCGCATAACGAACGTAAGCGTCTGATGTTTTCCGAACGTGACGGGCAAGCTTTGATTGAGACGATTAAGCGATGGCCTGCGCCGCCCACAACAATTTCCGCGCTCGTCGGCTCGGAAGGTGGCTGGACCGATGAAGAGATTGCGCACGCGCACAAAAACGGCTGGCACATCATCACGCTCGGCGGGCGCACGCTCCGCGCGGAGACTGCGGCAATCGCAGTCGTCGCATTACTCCAACATCTATTCGGCGACCTGAAATAAATAAGGGGAAAAGGGGAAAAGGTAAAGACACAGCTTTTTAATCACACCTTGTATCAACACAGGGGACATAATAGCCGTCTCTCTTAAAATAACGATAAGCAGCAATCCCAATCAGGAAGGTTAGCAGCAAGGCAAGGATAAGAGTCAATAGGCGTTTCATGCCTCTATTGTACCCGTCCTGACTTTTGAAACAAGCTAAAAGACACGTCTTCTCCCTTTCCCCTTTTACCCATTTCCCCTTTTACCCCTTCTTCTCCTATCTGTCCTCTTCAACATTTCAAGCGCAAGGCGTTGGTCGCGTTTCGTTTCAAATTCCCAATCGGGATCGAGTGGCGCATTAATGACAGATTCAAGTTGCGCGCGTGCGTGTGCGGGTTCTCCGCTATCAAGTAATAGCTCAGCGAAGTAGATGCGCGTGACTGTGTTTGATGGTGAGAGGCGTATTGCTTCTTCAAAGTGCGCGCGGGAGCGTGCGCGGCTGCCGCCGAAGAGGCGCGGGAGTTTGTGTTCGAGACGAGCGAGAACGCGCAGTGGGCCTGCGGCGTGATAGGCAGGGTCAAGCCGGACAGCACGTTGAAGAGCGCGTTTTGCTTGGAGCGCATGGCGCAGAGCGTTGAGGGGATTTTCCGTTTGCGCGAGAAGGGCTAGATTGACGCCGAGCCAGAAGTGGCCTTCGACGCGCGAGGGTTCTGCGAGCGCGGCACGTTTACAAAAATGAGCAGCTTGGGAATGAGCTTCACGCGCCTCTGTTGCTTCTTTGCTCTCCTGGCCTAAAAGGAAGAGCGCGCGGCCTAATCGCCAGTTCGCTTCGTAATCATCGTGCGCTTGTGCGGACTGCAAAAGCTTCACGCTCTCGCGCACATTCTCTAAATCTTCGCGCGCGGCGTAGAGCGCGTCTGCGCGTTCCGTGATAGTTGAGAGCGTGTGATTCATGGAAAGTTTGGAAACAAGACGGCGCGGCGCGCGTTAAAACTTTGACGAAGCGGCCCGCCGAGAGGCAGAATAAGCATGTGGCCCCGCGCGGCACAAGTTGGGCGGAACAAAGAGGGCGCGCACAACGTCTAAAGCTTTTAAGGAATCGAAAGAGACGGACGGGCGAAGGAGCAGAGTTAAAGTCACATGGCTTTGAGTAAAGAAGATGCGGTTGAGAAGGCGCGGCGCGATCTGGCAAAGCGTCTGGGCGTTTCCGAAGGTGAGATTAAAGAAGAGGCAGTAGAATCTGCCGACTTTCCGGACATGGCTCTGGGTGCGCCCGTCGAAGATGAGATGAGCGGGCAGATGATGACCTCTGGCTGGCGCATACGCTTGAGCGCGAGCGGCAAGGGCGGTTACGAATACCGCGCTGACAAAAATCAGGTTCGGCTTTATAACTACAAAGGCTCGAACTATAAAATTTAACCCCCTAAAGTTTTTGAGGTGATGAGATGAACCGAAATAATTTTCTCGGACATCTGGCGCTGGCTTTGACGGTCATTCTGGTGGCTGCGTTTGCAGGCCAGGTTCGTCGCTGGCAGAAGGATTGGCAGAAGCAGCAAACAGAGCCGCGCACCGCGCAGCCTGCACAGCCGAATGTTGACGAGGCTGCTGATTCAGACGAAGACGGCGACGAGAAAGAAGATGAGGACGCAACCAAGGCGGAAGTCCTTGTGCGTTTCCGCGCGGGCACTTCGGAAGAGACGATCAGAAATGATGTCGAGCGTTTCAATGACGACCTCGAAGACGAGATAGAGTCTGTTCAGGGTCTCGAAATTATCAGAGCCGAAGACGGCGAAGACATTAACGAGGTGGTCAAAGAGTATGCCGCGCTCCCTGAAGTCGAATATGCGGAGCCGAACTTTGAGATTAAAGCTGAACCGGAGCTTGGCAACGTAGTTCATTACGACGCGAGCCAGTCGCTTGGCGAAAACCATTCGGCCCTCGGCCCGAACGATCCGATGTTTGCAAACCAGTGGGCCTTAGAGAACACGGGGCAGAACGGCGGCAAGGCTCAGGCAGACATTCGCGCGGTCAAGGCTTGGGAAAAGACTAAGGGCAGCGAAAAGATTGTTGTCGCGGTGCTCGACACGGGCGTTGATTACACGCACCCTGACCTGCTCAACAATATGTGGCTGCGTCCGGCGAATGTTCCTGTTTATACAGATAACGAACTGGGCGAGTTTGACGACATACGCGGCTTCAGCGCGATTGACGATAATCCGATGGACGATAACGGGCATGGGACGCATTGCGCCGGTATCATCGGCGCGGAAGGCGACAACGGCTTTGGCATCGTCGGCGTGAACTGGAAAGTCGAAATCATGCCTCTGAAATTTATGAATGCGAACGGCTCAGGCACGACTGCGGATGCGATTGAGTGCATCAACTACGTGATTGATCGCAAGAACGAAGGCGTCAACATTCGCATCATCAGCGCAAGCTGGGGATCGCGCATGAAGTCTAAGGCTCTCGAAGATGCGATTCGCAAGGCGGGAGACTCTGGCATTCTTTTTGTCGCCGCGAGCGGCAACGACGGCGCGAACTCTGACAAGACGCCGCATTATCCTGCGGGCTACAACCTGCCGAACGTGGTGAGCGTCGCCGCCATGACTCGCAACGACCAGTTGGCTTCGTTCTCAAACTACGGCGCAAAGAGCGTGCATATCGCTGCTCCCGGCGCAGAGATTCTGAGCACATGGCTGAACGGTTCGTTTGAGGAGCATTCGGGAACTTCTATGGCAACGCCCGTGGTCTCAGGCGTGGCTGCTCTGATTCTCTCAGGGCATTCAAACCTTTCGGTTGAAGAGTTGCGCGAGCGTCTCTTTAAGTCTGTTGACAAACTTGACTCTCTCAACGGCAAAGTCTCAACAGGCGGACGCATCAACGCAGCGAAAGCTGTCGGAGCGGATTGATAGTAAGCTCTTTCAGTTAAGCAGTAAAAAGAAAGGCCATCCGAAAGTTGGATGGCCTTTTTAATTTCACTCAGTTGCTGGATTGAGTGAATTAAAATTGTAGCTCAGTGTTGGATTAAGTTGGCCTCAACGCAGAGACGCAGAGAGAGTCGGGGCGCAGAAGAGAGCCGTGCGCGGAGAAGCTCAGTAAAACTCTGCACACGATGTCTTCAATCTCTGCGTAAACTCTCTGCGCCTCTGCCCTGAAGGTCAACATCTCAAACACTCAAGCTCCTAGAAGATGAAGCGGAATCCGAACCGCACCTGTCGCGGAAGCTGGCGAGTGAGCGGCTGGTTAAAGCGCGCATCTCTGCTGATGCTGCCGTTGGCAAGACCAGCCAGAATTTGATTCGTCAGTCCTCCGTTGAAGATTGCGCGGAAGGTATTCAGCTCACCGAGACCACCGGCATCGCTGATGCCGAAGTTTGCGTTCGACAGAGAGTCTTGAGAAATCTGTGTCCAGACACTCGTGACATTGTTCTCGTTGAATGCGTTGAGAACGTTGAAGTCGAACTTCATCGCAAACCGACCGTCATTGCCGAACCTGTAGGTGTGCGACATATTGACATCCGTTTGCGTGTAGATGGGTGTGCGGCCCAGATCACCGCGAGTCGTCAGGAACGTGAATGCTCCGTAAATCTGCACGCGCGTTGAAAGGGGCGTTCCGCTCATCGCGTAGGTGGAGGCGGACAACTCCGTGCTGTTATGTCCTGCGTTATCGAAGTTGTGTCCGAAGAGATTCTTCCAGTCGAACGTGTAAGCTCCGAATGCCTTGAAGACGTGCGGGCGATCAGTTGCCAGACGACCCGTGTCCTGCTGTCCGTTGGCGTTGAAGCCGAGGAACGGCAGGTCGAAGAAGCGGTTGACGTTCGGGCTTGAGCGTCCAACGCCGAGCGCATCAGGCTCGTCCGAGCTTGCGAGACCCGAATAGTTGCCCGTCAGGCGGCTGAAGGTATAGCTGGCGTTAAGGTAGTAGTTGCGTGCATAGCGCTTGTCGAGGCGGAGTTCCATCGCGCTGTACAGGCGCTTGGCGAGCGGCGATGCCGGAAGGCCGGGAGCAAACGACTGCGAGACAGCGCCAAGCCCCGGATTGGCGATGAAGAACAACTCGTTGCCTGTGGCATCTATGAAGCCGACATCTTCAATCGTGCGGTCAAGATTCTTGCGAGTGTAACGACCGCTCAGGATGATGTCGTTGGTCAGGCCATACTCCGTGCCGACCGTAAACTCGGTCTGCCGCGCTGCCTTCAGGTTCGGATCAATCCGGTTGTCGGAAGGATCGTTGGAAGGGACGCGGAAATCAATCGGGCCGACAAGAGTGTGCGCCAGAGCATACTCTCTGGTGTAGGTGGTGTAGTTCGGATCGGCTAGCGGGAACCAGTAGCGCAGGAACTTGTCGCCGCCAAAAGAACCACGCGGCAACTCATACTTGAAGCGATCATAGAACTGTCCGTAGCTGGCGAAAATTTTCATCCTGCCGTTGCCGAAAACGTCGTAGGCCAATCCCAGACGCGGAGCAATCTTATCGCCCCAGCCGAAACTGACTGACGGCGCTCCAGCAGCGAATGACGGCACTTCCTCTTTCTCAAAGCGAAGGCCGAGATTGAGCGTTAGCTTGCGTGTCGGCTGCCAGCTATCCTGCGCGTAGATGGCTGTGTTCGTGCTGCCTGCCTTCCCGACGGTGCCGAAGTCTTGCAGGTAGCCGTAGCCGTAAGATGCGCATGGACCTGTCGGGCAAACGCCCGGACCAATGCCGCGATCACTCTGGCCCCAGAAGAGACGCACTTCGCCGACGCCGAAGTAGCCCTGATTCACGTCGTTGAAAAGTTTGTTCATCTGATAGCCGAACTTGAAGTTGTGGCGACCTGCAAAGCTGTCCACCAGATAGCTCAAATCGGCATCGAAAGTTTTGCGTGTCGAAATGTCCTTGAGCGTCTTTGTAATGTCGGAGGTGCTGTTGAAACCGGCGGCGCAAGGATTCGTTGCCGGAACACCTGCGGGGCTGCCGCCGCCGATGCAGCGGATGCGCGGGCCTTGCGGCACGCCGTAGGAACTGTCTTTCTCGTTCAGGTAGTTGCGTCCGAAGCGCGCGCTGAACACAACTTTGGACGTGGGCGTCCAGACGCCGCTGCCCGTGAAATTATTAGCCGCCACACGGCCACCCAGTTGACTGAAGTCGTTTGAGGGCGGAGCGGAAGTTGTATAAGAAGGAATCTGACCGTGCTCGCGCTGCGGGCTGTAGGTGAAAGTCCCCGTCATGCGCAAGTTGTTCGTTATCATTCCGTCGAGGCGCGCAAACTCATAATCGTTGCGCAGGTTTCTTTCGTAGCGCACGGATTGCCCCGAGGGGAACAGGAAATCGCGCTTCGTATGATAGAACTGCGGAGACGCGCTGATTAAAAACCAGAGCCTGTTGTTGACAATGGGGCCGCTCAGCGTGGCCGTCGGAAACGTGTGAAGGAAACTGTCTCCGGGCGGATTGATATACCTGAGAACAACTGAGTCTGCCGATTGAATCAAGGGGTTAGCTTGATACTGCGGATCGGAATTGTTGATTTTGCCGGTGAGATTCGAGCGTCCGTCGAGATTGCTGCCCTCGAACTGCATCCCGAACTCGCCGTGAAAGTCGTTGCCGCCGCTCTTCGTCACGACGTTGATGACGCCGCCGGTTGCGCCGCCGTATTCCGCGTCGAAGCCGGAAGACTTAACCTGCACTTCCTGCACAAACTGGAACGGCACGTTGTTGGTGTCTCTCAACTGGCCCGTGCGGAAGTTGGTCACTTCAGAGCCGTCAATGATGAAGGTGTTTTCCGCGCCGCTCGCTCCGTCAATCTGGAAGCCGCGCGAGAGCGGCTCTTTGCGCGTTGCGCCGGAAACTTGCAGCACGCTGTCAATCCTCGTCCCCTTCGGGATCAGATTGATTACGTCCGCCGTGATGTTGGTTTGAATCTTGTTAGAGGTCGTGTCAATCGGAGCAACATCTGTGGATGAGACAACCACGTTGGCAGCGAGGCCGCCAGTCTGAAGCGTGACATCCGTGATGGTCGCTTTACCCAGTGTGACTTCGACGTTCTCGCGTTTGTCTGCCGAGAAATTAGTGGCATTGGTTGAGACGGTGTATTTGCCGGGCGGCACTTGAATGACACGATAATAACCTTCGCTGTCAGACGTGATAGTACGCGTAAAAGCGTTGCCTTCGATAAGCACCGTCGCGCCTGCGATTCTTCCGCCCTGCGCGTCAGCGACCGTGCCTTCGATGCTGCCCGTCGTCTCCTGCCCGAAGGCGGCTACGCTCAAGATGAGCGAGAGCGCGAGCGCCGCCAGAGCAGTGATAACTCGGATAGAAATTTTCATGGCTCTTCCTTTCATTCTTTCTTCAAATCTTTTCGGTAACCGCCTCTCAAGAGTTTTCGCGCCCGACACTCGTTTACGAAAATTCGTAAGGCGCGAAAGCCTCTCTGCTGCGGCTTCGCTTTGCATTGGGCAACGAGTGTGCCGACCACTTGAGTGATGGTTGAAAGCGTTAGTGTGTTTCGAGTTTGATCGTTGTGACGGTCCGACGGGTGAGAAACAATCTTGCTCGAATTGGATATTCGGAAGAGTTGATCTTGAAAGATTTGGATAAGAGCGGAAGAGAAGATTGATGCGGCAAGCGAAGTTTACAAAAATTCGTATCGCGCGAATTCAAGACAAAAGGTAAAAGTAAAAAGGCAAAAGTGAGGCGGAGAACCACATTTAATTAAAAGGTTAGCTTGACCGATATAATTAAAAGATTGGCTTCCCCTGACTTTTGCCTTTTACCTTTTTCCTTTTGCCTTGTTCCTACGCTTCTTGCAGCACAACATTTTCAACCGGGTCGAAAGTTGAAGGCAAGACGTTGACGGTGATCTGGTAGTGCTTGATCTTTGAATTGAGCGTGGTGACTTTCAGGTTGAGCAGGCGCGCGGCTTTGACCTGATTGCCGCCCGTGCAGGCGAGCGCGCGTTGAATCAGATCAATCTCAAAGCGGCTCACTTCATCGTAAAAGTCTATCCCATGCTTGAGGTCCAGAGAGCGCACTTCGCCCAGCGATTGCACTTCAAAGAGGAGTTTGAGAATCAGTTGCCGCAAGACTCTCGCCTTGGTCTGCGACGCAGCCTTCTTCTCAATCGCATCATTTAAGACTGCTCCATTCAAAAGACGCATCTCCGTATGCTCGTAAGCCAATGTCCCTTTCATCCGTTTTGCCTCCTTAAAAACTTAACTTTCTTCCCTACTGTTTCTTACCCGCTTGATTGTTTATCTCTTCAGCAGAGCCTGTCTTGTTTGTGGCCGCAGACGCTTGCTCATGCTTAAGCTTCTTTGAAGAAATTTTCGCGCTGCTGCTGTTGCTGCTCTGCTCTTTAATCTGCTGCCCGCACTGCTCTTCAACCCTCGCAGTGTTGGCGCGGCTCTGTTCCGAATCACCCCCGTCGTCAGGGATAAGCCATTCTCCATCCGGCTTACGCACCATGTGTGCCAGTTCATGCAGCAGCATCAGAGTGCGCGCCTCTCTCGTGTTCGATTGAAATCTGCCAACGCCCGAAGGGTGGCCCACCAGAGGAAAATCTTTGCCGATGTAGAACGGGCCGTTGCTGTTAAGTAAAGCTTTATCGAAGAGACGATAGGAGTATTCGTGCATCGCATTCTGAAGCACCACGAAACTCCCACTCATCTCAACGCCGACATGAGGACTGCTGAAACGCTTGACTTGAATTTGCGCGGCGAGATCGTTGAGAGCCTGCACGGCGAGTCCGGGGCCGCCGAAGAAATCGCTGCAAGCATTCTGCTCGCTCAGTATGTGATAGGCATCCATGTAAGCGGAACGATAAACCCCATCCTTTTTCGTCAGGGCAAGGGGCGTCGGCAGCGGCACGGCCTGCACGGTCTCTGCCGTCGCGGATATTTCAAGCTCCCGTTTGAAACCATCGCGCGGCTCGTCTCTGTCTCCGGCGGCGCGCGACGGAGTGAAAGCTGCGGCGTTGATTAAGGGCATCAATAGACTAAGAGCGGAAACGAGCAGACCGTATCGGAGTCTCATTACAACACCTCCCCGTAATTGCCAGAGGCACGCTGGAAAATGTATTGCCTTACCGGATGATGAATGCGCCAGTCAGTCTCTGCGCTCGAAAGCTCTGGACTAACAGATGCTGCTGGCCCGGCTACGGTGCGAGAGACGGTATCAACGCTTCGACGCCGTTTGCCTGACGTGCAAAGTTATACGAAGCGGTTCGTGGATAGAGACAGGTTTTGTGACGGATGGGCCAGAGTTTGTGACCAATCGGCCCGATGATGGGATGAGAAACAGAACCGGCTAAGTTCCGGCACAAGTGTAAGGATTAACAGAAGATTCACCGCAGAGACGCGGAGTTCACGCAGAGATAACGCAGAGATGTTCTAACCGCAAATTTGAGATTTCAAATTGCGTATTAGTTCAAAGTCTCTGCGCTTCCTCTGCGCCTCTGCGGTGAATGCTCCTTCCTTTACACTCAAGCGAAATATGATCTAAAGAAGTTTCCCCAAAGCCTCGTGCAAGTTCTCGCGGTAGTTGCGCGAGAGCGTGAGCTGTGTGCCGTCCAGCAGAATAATTTTATACTCGCCGTGAAACCACGGTTGGAGTTCCTGTATGCGATCAATCTTGACGATGGACGAGCGATGAATGCGTATGAACTTTTTCGGATCGAGTTGCGCTTCAAGGCTACTGATAGTTTCGCGCAGCAGATGAGATTTTTTCCCGGTGTGGACAGAGACGTAGTTGCCTTCGGCTTCAATCCAGTCAATGTCGTCTGTGTCAAGGAAGAAGACGCGACCGCCCGATTTGATGACCAGACGCTCAAGATATTTCGGTCCCGCTTTGAGTTCTTCCAGCAGAGTGATGATGCGCTGGTCCAAAGCTCCGTTCTTCTCGCGGACGATTTCGGCTTTCGCTCTCTGCCATGCGGCTTGAAAACGCTCGCGGTCGAAAGGCTTCAAGAGATAATCGAGCGCGTGAACCTCGAAGGCGCGCACTGCATATTGATCGTAAGCGGTGACGAAGATGACATGCGGCATCCGATCTTTTGGAATATTCTCCAAAACTTCGAATCCGCCAAGCTCAGGCATCTGCACGTCAAGGAAGATAAGGTCGGGAGTTTCCGTTTCGATAAACTCAACCGCTTCAAGGCCGTTGACGCATTCTCCGATAATCTCAACGTCCCTATCGTCGTCGAGCATCTCACGAATCATTTCGCGCGCGAGAGATTCGTCGTCCACGAGGAGCGCGCGAATATGCGTCGAGTCCACCATGTTCGTCCTAACCTTGCTTGTCTGAAGTTCGCTTGTGACTTAACGTAAAAAAAGAGAAAGGTTCTCTCTGTGAAAACACCACTGCCCGACAGTTCGTGGCAAAAAGTTTTCCAAAGTCTTCGCGGATAACGGTCAGGTCAGCGTTTTCAGATAATCGTGACGCGCTCTGTGCGAGAAGGAATTTCAAGCGTCACGATCAGTCCGCCGTCAGGATCATTAGTCAACTCGAAACGATGAGCGTCACCGTAGAGATGCTCAAGACGTGATTGCGTGTTGGCTAATCCAAGACCCTTTTGAAACTGATTCTCTGTGCTTCGATTCAGAAAGAGGCCCGGACCGTTGTCTCTGATTTCTATACGAAGAAGGCCGTTGGTCTGTTTCGCTTGAATTTCTATCTCGCCCGGTGTGGAGCGCGGCGCGATGCCGTGACGGATGGCGTTTTCGACGATGGGTTGAAGGATCAGGTTGGGGACGCACACGTCCAGGGCTTGAGGGTCAACGTGGACGTATGTGGTCAGGCGGTCGTGAAAGCGTATGCGTTCAATCTCCAGATAGCACATCAGAAATTCCATCTCGCGTTGCAGCGTGACTTCCTGCGTGCCGGAGTTTTCCAGCGTGAGCCGCAGGAAATCCCCGAGCCGCGTAATCATCTTGCGCGCGGCCTCTGTGTCTTTATTCAGGAGGGCGGAGATTGAATGCAGTGTGTTGAACAGGAAATGCGGATGCAGTTGCATCTTGAGCGCCTGCAACTGCGCCTGCGAGAGTTGCGCTTCGAGCTGCGAAGCGCGAACTTCGCCTTTGCGATAGCGGTTGTAATAGCTGAAAGCGTGAACGATTAAGAGAATAATCCAGTAAGTCGCAAGGTTTTCGCTTGAATTGTAAGCGACAGTGCGAAGAATTGGAACGAACGAAAATGCTTTGCCCATTGGGCGCGCGTAGTGTAAATAGTTAATCACGCTAAACGTGCTTAAGACGACAATCGTGTTGATGATGCTGAAGAGCGCGTGCAGCGAGACGTTGCGCCGCCACGTATGGCGGTCAATGGGGAAGCGTCGCGCGAGCCACAGGATGAGAGGCGTCACCAGCGCCCAGATGTAAACATCTGTCAACTGTGTGAAGAGCGCGTAGGTAAAAGGAATGGGGCGTTCGCCGCGCAGAGTTGCGAAATAAAGTTGGGCCGTAAAGAACAGCCCGACGACGGACCAGACGAGCCAGATCATCCCCAGCCCCATCCACCGCCGCTCCCACCAACGCTTATCTTCCGCTTCTTCTAAGGCTTCCCTTACAAAGTAGGCCATCTTTTTGTTCATCGCATTCAACGCTCGCCTGACCGGATTCATCTTTCACTTTCCGTCAAACGAATTCGAGAGGGCAAAAGTTTGTCCTAAGTCAGCGAGCGTGGTTGGTCTCAGAGAGAGTGGACGACTCTGGCAGCCTCTTGTGATGAGAAGCAAGAACTTTGTGATGAAAGGGACGCAAACCGTGACGAAGCGGCGAGAAGAGCAAGGATGAAGGATGAAGGCGGAAGGATGAAAATGTGGCTCTCAAATTGAGTTATCTTTCTTTCATCCTTCATCCCTCCGCCTTCATCCTTGCTCTTCGCTTGCGAACGCGCTTTGAATATGTGAATATCAGTATTTGAAAAAAGTCCTCGTACCATACATTTATTCATTGATCTTTTGAGGAGAGCAAATTAGTGAAAGCGGAATTAGAGCAGTTGATCGCTTTGCAGAATACAGACACAAAGATACGCAGACTACAGGCCGACATCCAAGCCATCCCAGAGAGGCGCGCACAGATCGAGAAAGAGTTCGATCAGCGCGCCTTTGAAATTCGCGCACTCGAACAAGCGCGCGACGAAGCCCGTCACGAGCGCGCACGCCTCGAAGCCGAGCTTGAAGAGACACGACATCAGGCAGAACGCGCAGAGCGCAACATGATGTCCTCGAAGAAGCAGGACGAATATCAGGCCGCCATACGCGAGACAGACGCCGCGCGCAAACATATCTCACAGCTTGAGACGCAGATTCTCGAAAAGATGGAAACGATAGATCAGTCTGAGAGCCAGCTCAAGGAGCGCGAGCCTGAAGTCGAAAAGCTTCGCGCAGAGATGCAGGAGCGCATCAAGCAGTTTGAAGAGCAGACTCTCACGCAGACGGAAGAGCTTGCCGCCAGCCGCACGGAGCGCGAACGCCTCGCTAGCGCATTGCCCAAACA
>JBAWGU010000425.1:0-7533 GCA_049593215.1 Pyrinomonadaceae bacterium | reverse complement strand
GTGTACGGGGCAGACCAAGTTTGCAGACGACATCATGCTGCCGCGTATGCTTCATTGCAAGATGCTGCGCTCGCACGAGCCGCACGCGATTATCAAAAGCATAGACACGTCGAGAGCTACTGCGCTGCCCGGCGTCTTCGCCGTCATCACAGGCAAAGACCTGCCCGTCTCTTACGGCATCCTGCCCGTCAGTCAGGATGAACACGCGCTCTGCATAGACCGTGTGCGCTTTGTCGGCGACCCTGTTGCAGCCGTCGCTGCCGTTGATGAAGACACAGCTTTCGACGCGATGAACCTGATCGAAGTTGAATATGAGAAACTTCAAACGATAACTTCGATTGAAGAAGCCGTGATGATTGAAGAGCCGCGCATACAGGATTACGGCGAAGGCGGCAACGTGCATAAGAAAGTCTCTCTCGAATTCGGCGACATGGAAGAAGGCTTTGCCGAAGCCGACCTCGTTCGTGAAGACACATTTTTTTACGAAGGCAACACGCACCTTCCTATGGAGCAGCACGCGGCTGTCGCGCATTTTGATGCAGACAACAAGCTCACGCTCTGGACTTCGACGCAGACGCCGCACTACGTTCATCGCGCGCTCACCAAAGTTCTGGAAATTCCCGCCAGCCACATTCGCGTCATCGCCACTCCGAACGGCGGCGGCTTTGGCGGCAAGAGCGACCCGTTCAACCACGAAATCGCCGTCAGCAAGCTCTCCATGATGATAGGCCGCCCCGTCAAGATCGCCTTAACGCGCGAAGAAGTTTTCTACTGCCATCGCGGACGCCATCCCGTGCTGATGAAAGTCAAAACAGGTGTGAAGAAAGATGGCTCAATCACCGCGATGGATTTTCAATCCTTCCTGGACGGCGGCGCATACGGCTCTTACGGCGTAGCTTCAACTTTTTACACGGGCGCGCTGCAAACCGTCACGTATGAAATTCCGCGTTACAAGTTTCGCGGCCTGCGCGCCTTCACCAACAAACCTCCGTGCGGCCCGAAGCGCGGGCACGGCACGCCGCAACCACGCTTCGCTCTCGAAATTCAATTAGACAAAATCGCGGAAGAGTTAAAACTCGACCCGGCGGAGATTCGCAAACAACATCTCGTCCCACCCTTCTCCGTCACAGCGAACTATCTAAGAGTCGGCAGCATGGGACTCGGCAAGTGCATTGAAAAGGTTGTCGAAGGCTCTGACTGGAAAAATAAATTTTCAAATTGGGACAGAAGTAATCGCAAACTCGCCAACGGCAAAGGCATCGGCATCGCTTGCAGCTCTTACATCTGCGGCGCGGGACTTCCTATCTATTGGAACAACATGCCGCACAGTGGCGTGCAGCTACGCCTTGATCGTCAGGGCGGCGTCTGCATCCAATGCGGCTCGACGGACATCGGGCAAGGCTCCGATTCCATCCTCGCCTACATCGTCGCGGAAGTCCTCGGCATAGACCCCTTCGACATTCGCGTCGTCACGGCGGACACGGATTTAACTCCCGTTGACCTCGGCAGCTATTCGAGCCGCGTCACACTGATGACAGGCAACGCTGCCCTGCAAGCCGCAGAACGCGCGCGCGAACTTTTGACAATGGCTGTCGCGGAAAAACTGAAAGTGCCGATTGAAAATCTTTCATTCGCAGAGCGTCGCGTCTTCGACGTTGAGAACCCGGAAACGGGCGTCACGTTTGCGGAAGCCGTCGTGCTTGCAGAATCAAAGTTCGGCACCATCGGCACGGTCGGCTCGTACACGCCGCCCGCTTCGCCCGGCAAGTTCAAAGGCGCGGGCGTCGGCCCGTCCCCCGCTTACAGTTATTCTGCGGCGGTGGCGGAAGTTGACGTTGACCCTGCGACGGGCATCGTCATAGTCGAGCGCATCTACATCGGCCACGACATAGGCCAATCAATCAATCCCGCGCTCGTCATGGGACAGGTCGAAGGCTCCGTTTATATGGGCCTCGGCGAAGCCCTCATGGAAGAGATGACCTATCGCGCCAACCGCAACGTCGTCCACAAGTTTCCCTCGCTTCTCGAATACAAGAGTCCGACGACGCTTGAGATGTGCGACGTGATTACATATCTCATCGAAGACGCAGACCCCAATGGACCATTCGGCGCAAAGGAAGTCGGGCAAGGTCCACTCCTCCCAGTCATGCCCGCCGTCGCCAACGCCGTCTATGATGCCGTCGGCGTCCGCATAGACGAAGTGCCCATCACGCCCGAAAAAGTTCTGACCGCGCTTCGCGACAAAGCCAAAGGCAAAGAAGGCCGCTTCGGTCCAAAGTCCGTGCCCGAAGTCGAATGGCCCGCGCCTCTCAAGGTCCAGACGCCGGCAGAAGGCGGCGACGGGCGCGAGATGCCGCGCGTGGCGGTGCATTCGTGAAATGAAGTATGAGCGAAGTCAAACTACTTGATGTTGTAGCATTGATTGAAGACTTACCCACAGAAAGATTACGACGTGGTGAAGTTGGAACTGTTGTTGAGAAATGGAATGATGGCGTCTTTGAAGTCGAGTTCAGCGACGACACAGGAAAGGCTTATGCTTTTGCCGCCGTGCCTGCCCAAAAGTTGATGAAACTTTATTTCCGCAAAGATGAGGCTGCCTGATTGCGGCGGGCGCGAGATGCCGCGCGTGGTGGTGCATTCGTGAAATGAAGTATGGAGTTTGAGTGGGATCCAAAGAAAGCAAAGAGCAATCTTCGCAAGCACAGAGTTTCATTTAACGAAGCGGCCACGGCGTTTAATGATATTCTCTCGCTCACATTTGAGGACGAGGCTCACTCGGACGTTGAGCGAAGGTACGCCACGCTCGGAATGTCTTATCGAGGGCGCATACTGGTCGTCGCACATACTATGCACGGCGAAAAAGTCAGGATAATTAGCGCACGCGAAGCCACGTCGCGCGAAAGAAAATGGTATGAAGAAGAAAACAAATAAAGCAAAGGATGATAACGATCTCTTACCAGAATACGACTTCAGCAAAATGAAACTCGTAGGTCGAGGAATTTACGCCGAGCAATATCGTTCGGGGACGAACCTCGTGTTGCTCGACAGCGATGTCAGGAAAGCATTTCCTGATGATGAAGCGGTTAATGAGGCACTGCGCGTTATCGCTAAGGCAGCAAAACAACAAGCCGCGCGAGTACGAAACCGAGGCGGGCGAAGCCAGAAACGAACGTCCAAGTCACGTCGCGCAGCATCAACGCGATGAGCGAACTTAGCAGGTGATGCCAAGATGGATTCGTAGCTTATGATGAGACTTCCTAAATTCGATTACCGCGTGCCTCGTGAGATAGCTGACGCGGTGAAGATGATGGCTGATGCGGGGCCTGTGGGTCAGTTTGTGGCAGGGGGCACGGACCTCTATCCGAACATGAAGCGACGGCAGCAGACGCCGAAGACCGTTATCTCTGTGACGCGTTTGAAAGAGCTGAATCAGATCACGGGCGATGGCAAGAGTGGCTTGCGAATCGGCGCGTCTGTGTCGCTCACAGATATTTGTGACCATCCTCTGATTAATCGTGATTATCCTTTTGTCGCGCAGGCGGCGCGGACGATTTCGACGCCGATACTGAGGAACATGGGGACGATTGGCGGGAACCTGCTGCTTGATACGCGTTGCAATTATTACGATCAGAATTACGAGTGGCGCAAGGGGATTAACTTTTGTATGAAGAAGGATGGCGAGGTGTGCTGGGTTGCGCCGGGGAGTCCGAAGTGCTGGGCGGTGCAGTCTTCGGACCTTGTGCCTTTGATGGTGGCGGTGGGAGCGCGTGTGCGTTTGGCTTCGACGCTGGGCGAGCGGATGGTGGATGCGGCGGGGCTTTATAACAATGATGGGATTGATTACCTGCGCAAGAGGCCGGATGAGTTGCTCGTTGACGTTCACCTGCCGCCTTTAAATGGCTGGCGTGCGACGTATAAGAAACTGCGTCGGCGCGGTGCGTTCGATTTCCCTGTGCTGGGTGTGGCGGCGCGTCTGGATTTGGAAGAAGACGGGACGATTAAAGATGCGAAGTTAATCTTAGGCGGCATCGCGCCTGCGCCTGTGGAAGTGAAGGAAGCCGAAGCCGCTTTAATCGGCGGGCCGCTCAACGCAGAGAGTATGCAGGCGGCTGCCGAAGCTTGCTACGTTAAAGCGCGTCCGCTCGACAACACGGATTTCGTGATGAACTGGCGCAAGCAGATGACACGCCCTTACGTGCTGCGCGCTCTTGAAGAGCTAAAGAAACAGTAAATAGTAAATAGTAAATGGTGAATGGACGAACGGTTTTTATCCATTCACCATTTACTATTTACCAACCTGCCGTGAGTGATAAATCAAACGTTGTTGCCATCCTGTTAGCCGCCGGGCGTTCGAGCCGCATGGGGGCGTTTAAGCCCTTGTTGCCTTTTGGCGAGCGCACGGTTGTTGAAAGCTGCATCAGCAATCTGGTGAGAGGCGGCATCAAGAAGATCGTCGTCGTGATTGGTCACAGGGCGGGCGATGTGAGAGAGCGGCTGGCGCGTTCTCCCGTGCGCTTCGCTTTGAATCTGGATGAAGAGAGCGAGATGAGCGTCTCTATCAGGCGCGGCGTTGAGCAAGTTCCGATGGATGCCGGAGCGTTGATGATTGCGCTCGTGGACCAGCCCGCCGTTCCGCCTGAAGTGATCAAGCTTTTAATTGACGAATGGAAGCGCAAGCGTGCGCGTGTAGTTGTGCCGGAATATGAAGGACGCGGCGGTCATCCGGTTCTGATTGACCGGAGCTTGCGCGAAGAGTTGCTGCGTCTAAATTCGCAGAAGGGCTTGCGCGGCCTCTTCGACGCGCACCGTAAAGATGTCCTGCGCGTTCCTGTCACTTCCGCATACGTTGCGCGCGACATGGACACGTGGGAAGATTACTGCGCGCTCTACCGTAGCGTCTTTGGCCTCGTGCCGCCGGACGAGCGAGCCGTTGATAAAGAACAGGCGAATAACGGACAACGGACAACGGACAACGAGTTGTAGTTTGTATCCAACGAAACCTGTCAGGCTCTCATCTAAGTGTTTGCCTGTGTCCCGCCTTGAAGCGCGCTGGCTGAAAGATGATGTGGCAAATGAGCCGCCGTCGCCCGAAGCGTTGCGGATTTTGTGGACCAGAGAACAGAGGAGAAAACATTTTGTTTAAAAGTCGCAGGTCATTCATTGCCTCGACCCTGTCAATTCTGCTGGCGCTCAGCACGCTCGCCTTCACACAGAGGCGTGGCGCTGCCGCCGGGCCTGTGGAATTTTCGCTACGCTCGATTGACGGGCAGACCGTGAGGGCCGAAAGCTTGCGCGGCGAAGTCGTGGTGATGGCAATCGGCGCGTCATGGCTTCCGCTCTCGCGTACGCAGTTGCAGGGCGTGCGTAAACTCGCGGATGATTACAGCGACCGTGGCGTAGTCGTTTACTGGGTCAGCACGGAGTCTGAATCGCCGAAATCGAAGAACTATGCTTCCGACGATCAGTTGCGCGCCTTCGCGCAGAAGTACGGCTTGAAAGTGACAGTGCTGCGCGATCCTGAAGGCGAGTTTTCAAAGCGGCTGGGCGTTGATCAGCTTCCGGCGATTGTCATACTGGACAAACGCGGCAACATCTTTGGCGAGCCTATCGGCGGCCTTGACCCGAACGGCAATCTGGCAGACCAGATCGGACGCCAGCTAGATCAGGTGCTCAAGAGTTAAGAAGAATTTTCAACACGATTATCTTCAAGAAGAAGAGGCCGCTTAGTTTTGGAGCGGCCTCTTTTTTCTTTGCGTCTTTGCGCCTTTGCGTGAGAAGTTTCCTCGCGGGAGGCGCAAAGAGGAATTCATAACTCGCGCGCGAGTTTGTAAACAAGTTGAATCGGCAATCCGACGACGTTCCAGTAATCGCCTTCGACGGCCTTTATGAAGAGGGCCGCGCTGCCTTGAATAGCATAAGCTCCGGCTTTGTCCATCGGCTCGCCTGTGTTGACGTACCAGTTAATCTCTTCATCAGACATCCGCGCGAAGCGAACGCGCGTTCTTTCATGCGCGACGACGGTGCGCGCTCTGTCACCGTGCGCCACCAGAGCAACGCCCGTTAAGACCTCATGCCACCTGTCGTTGAGCATCCCAAGCATCCGGCGCGCATCCTCTTCATCGCGCGGCTTGCCCAGAATTTCTCCTTCAACGACAACGACAGTATCCGCGCCGAGCACAACGCCGTCTTGCTCAGAAGTCGCCGCCCCGGCTTTCTCGCGCGCGAGACGCTCGACATAAGCGACAGCCTCTTCCCCATCGTTGCGCGTCTCGTCTATATCAACTGCGCGCACCTCAAACCGGCAACCAACTCCGCGCAGAATCTCCGCGCGGCGCGGACTCTTTGAAGCCAGCCGTAGCTTCCCATTCAAAATCTCTTCTAAACGCAATCCCTGTCTCCTCTCGCTTGTCGCTCCCGCTCTCTTTCCATTAAACTCAACTCCGAAAAGAGATTTTAACAGGGATGGACCGAGATGATCAGGATAAAAACGAAATGATAAACGAGGAACGCGGAATGATGAATAGCAAACTCTTCGTCTTTCATTCATCGCTCATCATTTCTCACTCATCGCTTCTCCTGTATCCTGTCTATCCTGTCCATCTCTGTTAATTTTCTTGTAATAGAATCTATGGACGATCTGATTCGAGCGTTGCCGAAACTTTTGCGCGTGGCTGGCGAGACGCAAGAGATTGCCGAAGCCGCCGCGCTCGTCGCATGGCGTCGCGTCGCAGGCGAGGCTTTGCGCGGCCACGCTGTGCCCTTTCGTCTCTACCGCAAGACTCTAATCGTCGCCGTGCCTGATGCCACGTGGCAGAAACAACTCGAAGCCATGAGCGGGCAACTGCTCTTTCGCCTGAACTCTCTGCTCGGCGCGGCGATTGTCACCTTTATAGAGTTTCGCATTGACCCGAAGACCGTGCAGGCCGAGCGCGACACACACCTGCCTGAGATGAGCCGGGAAGAGACGGAGCGGCTCGCCTTGCGCAGCACCGCAGGCCCGCTTCGCGCCGCCGCAGAAGCGATTCAGGACGAAGAGCTACGCCAGCGTTTCCTGCTCGCCGCAGGCAGTTGCATCACTCGAAGGGAAAGGGAATAACAGTTTTCAGTTTTCGGTTTTCAGTTTACAGAAAAAGCCTGACAGCTTCCCGTCTGAAACTGAAAACTGAAAACTGAAAACTGAAAACTGACCATGCCAATCACAGAATCCGACATTAAGAAGATTGCGCAGCTTGCGCATCTTGAGATTACAGAGGAAGAGGTGCGCGCCTTCACGCCGCAGATTGCGGAGATTGTCGCTTACGTCGAACAGCTTAACGAGCTGGACACGAGCCAGATAGAGCCTGCCACCGGCGGGCTGACCACAGAAGGCGAGCGCACAGACTCTTCGCGCGAAGACGTAACGCGCCCCTCTCTCGGACAGAAGCTTGCGCTCGATCAAGCGCCCGACGCTGCATCCGGCCACTTCCGCGTTCCAAAAGTTCTTTAAAAATTTGTCCGTAGTCAGTTGTCCGTTGCCCGTTGTTTGTGTTTAGT
>JBAWGU010000424.1:0-2033 GCA_049593215.1 Pyrinomonadaceae bacterium | reverse complement strand
CGGCGTGTGCGTGCGCGTTTCTCGCGTCCACCGTCGCCGCGCGGCTCGTTAATCGGGTCTGTGCCTGTGCCGCGCGCCATCGCCGCTTTTTCGTCTAGGATGATGCCGCGATAAATCCAGACCTTGACGCCGATAACGCCGAACGTCGTGTGCGCTTCCGCGAGACCGTAATCAACATCAGCGCGCAAAGTATGAAGCGGAAGCTGTCCTTGCAGATGCCACTCGCTGCGCGCGATTTCCGCTCCGTTCAAGCGGCCCGATACTTTGACCTTGATGCCCTGCGCTCCGAACCTCAGAGACTCTTCAACGGCCTTGCGCATCGCGCGGCGAAAAGCTATGCGCTTCTCAAGCTGCGCCGCAATCTTTTCGGCCTGTAGCTGCGCGTTCAACTCAGGCTTGTGAATCTCCTGAATCGAGACGAGCACTTCGCGTCCCGTCTTGGAAGAGAGATCGCCTTTGAGCTTGTCAATCTCCGCGCCCTTGCGCCCGATGATGATGCCGGGACGCGAAGTGTAGATGATGATCTTCAGACGATTGGCGGCACGCTCGATGTCAACGTGCGAGACGCCCGCGCCCGCGAAGCGATTCTTCAAATCGCGCTTCAACTTCAAATCTTCCAGCAGGAAATCGCCGAACTGACGCTTCGCATACCAATGCGAGTGCCAGTCTTTGTTATAGCCCAGGCGGAAGCCGTAAGGATGAACTTTCTGACCCACTCTTTACTCTCCGTTTCAGTCCTCTCTGATTTAAGATTTCAAATCTCAGATTTCAAATTTGAGATTGAAGACTCGAAATCTTGAATCGAGAAAATCTATTCTTCACTCGCCGTCTCTTCCGGCGCGCTCTCTTTCTTTTCAGTTGCGCGCTCTGTCTCTTTCTTTGCGCTTTCAGTCTTGGGCGCGGTGCGCTTCGCACGCGGAGCGGCTGCGGCTCCGCCGCGCTTGCGACTCTTGCTCTCGGCCAACTTCGCAGGCTTTGCTTCCTCAACCTTACCGTTACCGACAACCTTCTCATCGTTTGAGAGCAGCACGGTGACGTGGCAGAAGTGGCGACGCTCGCGGTAGGCGCGGCCCTGCGGCGCGGGACGCATACGGCGCATGTTTTTCGATTTGCCGCGATCAACAAACGCAGCCTTGACCCACAACTCATCAGGATCAATGGCGACGTTGGCCTTCTCCGCCGACTCGCTCGCGTTGGCAATCGCCGAACGCACGCACTTTTCAATCAGATTCGCCGCGCGCTTATTCGTAAACTGCAAAATTGCCAAAGCCTCGTTGACGTTCTTGCCGCGAATCATATCAACGACCAGCCGCGCCTTCTGCGCCGACCCGCGTATATGCCTTGCACTGGCTCTTGCTTCCATTAGCTCACTCCGTTCGCAGTCTTCAGTTTTTAGTTTTCAGAAATGAGCGCACGGCTTTTAACTGAAAACTGAAAACCGAAAACTATTTCCTCATTACCTTCGCAGTCTTCTCAGCCTTCGTGCCCGAATGGCCTTTGAAGGTGCGCGTCGGCGCAAACTCACCGAGTTTGTGGCCCACCATATTCTCCGTCACGTAGATCGGCATGTGGCGTTTGCCGTTGTGAACGCCGAAGGTCAGGCCAACCATGTCCGGCGTAATTGTCGAACGCCGCGACCACGTTTTAATCGCAGGCGGACGATTCGCGCCCGCGCGTATGCGCTCGACGGCCTTCGCAATACTCTTATCTATAAATGGTCCTTTTTTAACTGAACGCGCCATATTCGTTTCGCTTTGCTCCACTTAAGGGATGAGGGCAAAGGGATGAGGGATGAAGAAGAGTATTCATCCCTGCTTTATTCATCCCTCATCCCTCATCCTTCATCCCTTATTTGACTCTTCTATCGCGCACGATCATCTTCTGCGTGCGTTTGTTGTTGCGCGTCTTGTAGCCGCGCGTCGGTTGTCCCCAGGGCGTGACGGGATGGCGTCCGCCGGAAGTCTTGCCCTCGCCGCCGCCGTGCGGGTGGTCCACAGGATTCATTGCCACGCCGCGCACGTGCGGGCGTATGC
>JBAWGU010000423.1:0-4602 GCA_049593215.1 Pyrinomonadaceae bacterium | reverse complement strand
GGTTGGAGTTATCAATATCGGGCGGACGAAGGCCATGCAATCCTGACACTCGCTGCCATGACAGGAGTATTTAGGCTCAAGCGGATTCTCTATCCAGAGATTTTCGCGCACTTTGACAGTAGAATTCTTTTGAGAGTTTGCAACGCCAAGATCAAGCCTGTGGCAGCCCGGACAGTATATCCAGTTCAAAGAGCCATGCAGCTTGAGTAGCTTGCCAAAGTATTTAGGCTCAATCGGCTCGCCCGGAATATCCAACTGCCGCAGGTAGGCGGGTGTTTTAATCTCACATCCGTAATCGGGGAAACGCCCTGTTTGAGGCCACCACTGCTGGCTCAACTCGATGAGAGCGTTATCTGCCATGATGTCGTAGTTGAGGGAGATTACTGTGGGCGAAGCAGGCGTTGCCGTTGGCAGTGTCTCATCTTTCGGATAAAGCTTTTTCAGTAGCTTCAGATAATAGTCCTGATCATCTGGAATCTGTTTCAGTTGATATTCCAGCAGAGCAAAGATCAGGTATTCGAGAGACTGACGAACATCTACAAGCGACTTGCGTTCAACTTTATTCTCTTGCTGGACATTCGTGATCCGGTCTGGAACCCAGTACGGCCCAATCGGCTGCTTGCGGTCAATGGCCGTATCAATGAGGCTCATCAAAAGCGTGAGGGCAGGATAATCATCCTTTCGTCGCACAGTTCTATCATCCGAGAGATGAAAAATTTCGACTAAGAATTCATCCAAAAGGTCAACGAAGCCTTCTCTTTGAATCAGGTCTTGAAAGCCGTCACTCGCTATCTGAGCGCGTAAATTGGGGTCATAAGCCTGCGGAAGAATATCAGCAGTCTGAGGACCGCCACAGGCTTTTGTAGCTCCTGCTCCGAAGATAACGACAGTATTTCCCACCATGCGACGCCTCCGCTAAACTGCGCTGGCAGCACGCTCAAACGGAATCTCTTCAAAGTGCGTCATCTGTTTGAAAGTGTGGAAGCGTTCGTTGATCTCCGCGTGAGTGAGACGCTGCACGCGCTCCGTGCCAAACTCTTCGACGTTGAAAGAAGCCATCACAGACCCGAAGATCATCGCGCGCCGCATTGCGCCTTCATCTATCTCTTCCGAGCTTGAGAGGTAGCCCATGAAGCCGCCAGCGAATGTGTCGCCCGCGCCCGTCGGATCGAAAACGGATTCGAGCGGATAGGCTGGCATGGCAAAGTATGTTTGCCCTGTGAAGAGAGCTGCGCCGTATTCGCCGCGCTTGACGACCAGAGCCTTTGGTCCCCATGAGAGAATTTTGCGGGCAGCTTTAACCAGATTAGGCTCGCCCGCGAGCTGCCGCGCCTCGGCATCGTTGATAATCACCACATCCACACCAGCGACTGTTTTAAGCAAAGAGTCGCGCGTCTCGTTAATCCACATGTTCATCGTGTCGAGCGCAACGAGTTCCGCCGAGCGCACCTGTTCGCGCACTTCCCTTTGGAGGTCCGGTTGAATGTTTCCCAGAAAGACAAGACGCGACTGGCGCGAACGGTCGGAGAGTTTCGGCTTGAAGTCTGCGAAGACGTTAAGCTGAGTGTCGAGCGTGTGCGCCGTGTTCAAGTCGTAGTCGTAGCGGCCCTGCCAGAAAAAAGTTTTCCCGTCAGGGATACGTTCGAGATCAACCGTATCAATGTTGTGCTTCTGAAAGACAGCCTCTTCTTCGCTGCCGAAATCGCCGCCGACAACGCCGACAACACTCACGTCCGTAAAATAACTTGCCGAAATAGAGAAGTGCGTCGCAGAGCCGCCAAGCATCTTCTCGCGTTTACCAAACGGCGTCTCCACAGCATCGAACGCCACAGACCCCACCACGAGTAAGGACATCTTTTCTAATCGCTCCTATGTTGAATTCAAGAGAAATATTAATTGACGCTTACAGTTTTTGGCGCGTCGCCAAGATTTTTCAACCGGCTCTCCGCTTGTTTGCGAAAAGAGCTATCAGGAAAATCTTTGACGAGACGCGAGAGGTAATCGCGCGCGTCCTCGCGCAATTTGTCGGCAGGAAGATTTGCGGCCTGCCTGCCCTTATTGGTCGAAAGAAGATAGCTGCTCTCTCCGGCAATGTAGAGCACTTCGTCAAGGCGCGAAAAGTTTGGATTGCCCGCGATAATCTCTTCGCAACGCCCAATCGCCGCGCGATAAGCCTTCTTCAGCTTGAAGTAGTGGCGCGCGACCTCAAGATTGTGCATCCCATCCTTCTCCATCTCAGGATCGCGCACGGTCGTCTGGTCAGGACCACTCTTCGCGTTCCCCTGCCCCAACGCGCCCGGCGCAGAGCACAGCAACACAAGCATCAGGATAGAAAATATAAGGACAAGTTTCTTCATCAACCATTACCTCCAACAGACGTAAATCGTAAATAGAAAAACCGCTTCTCTCTTATTACGATTCACGATTTATGATTCACGGCTTTTCACCGTATTTGCCTATGATTGCTTCCAAATTCTTTTTCGTCTCTTCAGGCCACAAATTCGGAGCGGTGAAGATGGCGTTCTTCAAGGCCGAGCCGCATTTGCATTCGCGCGGCTTGTCTGCGAGCCGCTTCACTGTTTCGCGCATGATGAGCTGAGCGTTGCGCACGTTCTGATTGAGATACTCTATAACAGTCTCGACGGAAACGGCATCATGCGCTTCGTGCCAGCAGTCGTAATCCGTGACGAGCGCAAGCGTGGCGTAACAGATTTCAGCTTCGCGCGCGAGCTTTGCTTCTTGCAGGTTCGTCATGCCAATCACGTCCATGCCCCACGAGCGATAGACGTTAGATTCAGCTTTCGTCGAAAAGGCTGGCCCTTCCATGCAAAGATATGTGCCGCCGCGATGCGCCTTCACCGACGCCTCGCCGCACGCAGCCAACAGCACGTCGCCAAGCTCATCGCACACAGGATGCGCGAAAGTGACGTGAGCGACGATGCCTTTGCCAAAGAATGTTGACTCATGTGCGCGTGCGCGCGTTCTGTCAAAGAACTGATCAGGTATCACCATGTCGAGCGGCGCATACTGCTCCTGCAAAGAGCCTACGGCGGAGGCGGAGAGGATGCGCTCGACGCCGAGCAGCTTCATGGCATAGATGTTGGCGCGAAACGGAAGCTCCGTCGGCGTGAAGCGATGCCCGCGCCCGTGACGCGGCAGGAAAGCAACGCGCACGCCTTCCAGCGTGCCCGTGATGAAAGCATCCGAAGGCTTGCCGAACGGAGTCTCAACCTCTACCTCCTCAACATCCTTCAACTCCGGCATTTGATACAAACCACTGCCGCCGATAATTCCAATCTTCGCTGTTGTCATAAACTCTCTTCTGATTAACAAACGAAATTAATTAACAGGGATGGAAACGCAAGGATGAAGGATGAAGGCGGAAGGATGAAAGTGTGATGATTCAAGTTGAGCAATCTCTCTTTCATCCTTCATCCTTCCGCCTTCAATCCTTGCTTTTCATCCTGTCTATCCCTGTTAATTTATAACTGTTGATAGCCATTCTTCATTGCTAACGGCGCGAAGCTTCCCATCCTCTTCAACCAAGCGACAGAGCGGAGCGTCCGGGTCGTGATAGAAGAAGCAGAGCCACCCTTCCCGCGCAGCTTGGGGAATCAAGCGTCGCTTGGCTTCGAGCGTCTCGACCGGGTAGAGATCGTAGCCCATGATCCATGCGAGCGGAACGTGAGCGCGCATCGGAACAAGGTCTGCGAAATGAAAGAGCGTCCGCCCGTCTCGTTCAAGCCGCGCGCACTGCATCGTGCGATTGTGGCCCACAACTGTTTCCATGCGCAGGCCGGGCACGACCTCATATTCTTCATCTTTTAACTCTAACTGTCCCGTTTCCCTCAAAGGCTGCCAGTTCTCCGCCAAGTAACTTGCCCTGTCTCGCTCGTGCGGCGATTCTCCGTGCTCATACTCTGCGCGTGAGACGAAATAACGCGCGTTGGGAAATGCAGGGACAACGCGACCATGTTCATCAAGCATGGTGTTTCCGCCAGCATGATCGAAATGGAGATGCGTGTTGACGACAATGCTGATTGCTTCCGGCCCGTAGCCCGTGATGGCGCGCAAAGATTCGCTCAGGGGGCGTTCGCGCGTGACGGCGTACATCTGCGCGTGCTTCTCAGACCATTTGTCGCCGATGCCTGTCTCGATGAGGATGCGCTCTCGTGGCGTTTCGATGAAGAGGCAGTTGGCGTTCAAGCGTATGCGGTTAAACTCGTCCGGCGGACAGACTTTCGACCACAGAGCGCGCGGCACGACGCCAAACATCGCTCCGCCGTCAAGTCGAAACTCCGTATCGGGCACAACCTCTACGCGATAATCACCCCACTGCATCAATCACCATTCGTACTGACAAAAGACCGAGATGTTAAAGATAGAAGGATGAAAAGATTTGTAATCTGAGATTTAACATTTGAGATTACAAATTCGCTTTCATCCTTCCGCCTTCATCCTTCATCCTTGCTCTTTACGGCTTCCCATGCGAAGAGCCGGGTTTCGCGCCGGACTTGTTCTCTGTAGCCTTGTTATCTTTCTTGCCATCAGGCGCAGGCACGGTCGCAGGCGGCTCTCCGCCTTCTTCTGCACCGGGCGTGC
>JBAWGU010000422.1:0-1988 GCA_049593215.1 Pyrinomonadaceae bacterium | reverse complement strand
ACCACGCGCGTGAAATAATCAACGCTGCCGCGCGTCTGCGCCACAGACATTTCGGTGTAGATGCGCGGCGGCTGGTCCAGATTCGCTCTCGCTTCACCGAGCAAGCGCGCAGCTTCGCGTTCTCTTTGAAGCACAGCGTCAAGACGCTGCTCGATGGGCGCGTAGTTTCTCTTGAGAATGTTGTCAACGCTTGAGGCGACGATGCGATTGTAGATGTTCGGGTCGCGCTGCCACATCCGTATCTCTTCAAGCTCAAGAAGCTGAGCGCGCGCGTGCGAAGCGATGACAGGATAATCGAGACGCGCATCCGGCGTGAGCGCCGAAGGGTTGATGCGAGCGAGTTGGGAGAGTGCGCCCTGCAAGCGGCGAATCTCTTTCGCCACCGCTTCACGGCTGAGCGATTCAAGCTGAGAGTCGTACTCGTGCAGGCCGAGCGCGGTCGCTTCCGTCGGATTGAAGGCGTAATAGCCTTTGAGATATGCGTCTGAGATTTGAGCGAAGCGCGCGTTTGCAGCGTTCGCAGAATAGCTGCCTGCGCCCGCGCGTCGCGTGGGGCGGCGCTGCGCCGGGGTTAAAGATGAAGGCGAGGACGCGCTCAACAGAAATGCGAGCGCAAGTAACGAAACAGAAAGTTTTTTACACATCATCCGGCAAGTGCTTATGACAACAGGTCGCGCAATGAATTTCCGAAGGGAGAGTTGCCGCGCTTACAGCGAGTTGCAATTTCATGTGCGGAAAGATTAACCGCAAAGGACGCAAAGAAAGCACGCCGCAGGACGCAAAAGCCTTTGCGCTCTTGGCGCGCACTCTTTGCGTCCTTTGCGGTTAAGCGTCTATTGATTCCACACGCTTAATTGCAAATCGCTTTAGAGATTAACACAGACGGGCGGCGCGCGGCGCGTGATTACTTCTTTTTCAGCTCGATGTGCCCGTTGAGCCATTTGGTCGCATCGTCGAGAGGCGCGATATGATGAGGCTCGCCTTTCCAGACGCGTATGATCGAGATGATGAAGAAGATCAGCGCGGCGACCGAGAAGAGCGAAGAGCCGACACCGACGTTGACGAAATTGCCGATGAGGCTGAAGAGAATGCTGACGGCAATCACGGCCAGATGCAGGGCCAGACCTTGCGCTGCATGAAAGCGCGCACGGACTTCCTGACGTGGGATGATGAGGAGTTCTATCACAGACGCTACGGCTCCGATATGAAAAGGGATATAAGGCAGAATCATTGTCACGTTTTCAGGCAGCCCGATGCCTGAGACGGTGCGCGACGTGGGCCGTCCGGCAGTTGCAATGGGCGAGGTCGCGCGATAATCGGGCGGCGGCTGATAGACGGACTGAGGCGGCTGATAAACCTGCGGCGGTTGATATGTCGGCGGAATGAAGACCGACGGGTAAGATGCTGCCTGAGCATTATCTATGCGTCGCGTCGGGGCTTCAGCTTCAGGGTGCTGGCGTGCCTGCTCGTTCGGTGTGCGCGCCACGTCGCGTGTCGCGCCTTTCATCTCTTCCGTCTCCGGCGCAACATCTTCGGCGTGCCTCGCGCCCCACACATCATCCGTGCTCCGCGCGTAATCAGCGTCGAGCGGGTTAGTATCGTACTTGCCCTTCTTAGTAGCCATACAGAAATTATTTACGAAGAACGCAGGCGATGAGTTCTCATCTTCATAAGACAAGGGGGAAAAGGAGAAGAGGGTAAGAGGGGAAAAGGAGAAGACAAGCGGCTCGCTGTTTTTCTTTTTCTTTTAACCATTTCCCCTTTCCTTCTCTTCAAACCACTTCGTACTCAACAGCCTCCCACAAGCCTTTACGCTCCGAGAGACGAAAGGCGCGCAGGCAAGGTTTATTTCCGGCCAGGCCAATAATAAAGTAAACCGCCGCAGGATAGTAGGCCAATCTCACATCCGTCTCCGAAGGCAGAGGCTCCGCAGCGCGCGGGTGTGAATGATAGATGCCCAAAAGTTGTTCGCCGCGCCCGCGCATCAT
>JBAWGU010000421.1:0-1792 GCA_049593215.1 Pyrinomonadaceae bacterium | reverse complement strand
AAAGCATTTGTCTTTACTTCATCCCTCATCCCTTATCCCTCATCCCTGTTGTATGTTGCCATTGTTTTGTCAATGCCGTCGCGGAGGACGGCGTGAAGCGCTTCGGCGCTTCGTTCTAAAACTTTTGCGACTTCGCCGCGTTCGCTGCGCGGGAATTCGTCGAGCACGTATCGCTTCGTGTCGCTCAAAGGGTGTTCCGGTTTAATCCCTATGCGGAGGCGCGTGAACTCTTCCGTTTTGAGCGCGGCGATAATTGATTTCAAACCGTTGTGGCCTCCGGCAGAGCCTCTGGGCCGCAAACGAATCGTGCCGAAAGGCAGCGCCAGATCATCGCTGATGACGATTAAATCTTTCGCTGGCTGCGCCTCTTCCTGTTTGGCAAGAAGACATGACACAGACTCGCCGCTCAGGTTCATATAGGTCTGCGGCTTGACCAGTAAAACTCTCTCGCCTTCAACGGAAGCGTTGCCGACAAGCGCGCGACAATCGCGCCGCTTCACCTGCGCCACAGCTTCGCGCGCGAGCAGGTCAACGAGCATGAAGCCAAGATTGTGGCGCGTCCATTCATACTCCGCGCCCGGATTGCCCAGACCGACGATTAAACGCATAAGGTAAAAGGCAAAAGGTAAAAGGCAAAAGTGTGGGGAAGCCAACTTTTATTAGATGTGGTTTCAGCCGCACTTTTTCCTTTTGCCTTTTTAATTTTGCCTTACGAGGCTTCCTCGTCATCTTCCTTCTTGCCCTTGCCGATTACTTCCGGCTCGGCTGGCGCTTCTTCAGCCGCAGGCGTTTCCGTAGGCTCTTCGCGCACGATGCCGACTGTCGCAATCACACTCTCAGGGTCTGTGAGAATTTCAATCTTCTCATCAACCGGAATGTCTGAAACGTGCAGCACATCGTGAACGCCAAGATTGCTCACATCCAGATTGAAGGCTTCGGGAATTTCGCGCGGCTCGCAGCGAATCTCGATTTCGCGCAGGACTTGTTCGAGATGTCCAGACTCTTCGCGCACGCCGATGGGTTCGCCAATCAGATGAACCGCAACCGTCACTTCAATCTTCTCACCGCTCACAAGCCTTCTGAGGTCGGCATGGACCAGACGCCCGCGCACAGGATCAATCTGCCGGTCGTGGAACATCACTTCGCTTGCGCCGACGCCTTCGACATCGAGCGTGAAGATGGTGTTGTATCCCGTGTCGGAGCGAAGAATCGCAGCAAGCTCTCTCAAGGGAGCGACTGCCGAAACGGCTTCGCCTTCACCGCCGTAAATCGTGAGCGGAACATTTCCTTCGCGCCTTGTTCGTCGCGCATCATTCTTGCCGCGCCCGTCGCGCTTCTGCGCGCGCACTGTAATCTCTTTTCTCTCTGCCATAATTTTTCTCTTTCTAAAAAGCAATCAGCAGCCAGCTATCAGCCTTCAGCAAAAACCTATTTGATGAATCCGAAATCTCAAATTTGAAATCTCAAGTCTAACTTTAGACTTAAGACTCCCGACTCAAGACTCCAGACTTTTTCGTTGCTGAAAGCTGATTGCCGACTGCTCTATTGCTAAGCTTTCAGTGTTTGCCCTTCTCGGCTAGACGAAGAGCGAAGAGACGCTTGTCTCCTCGTGGATCGACTTGATCGCTTTCGCCAGAAGCGGTGCGATGCTCAAAACTTTTATCTTCTCCAACTCGCAGGCATGATCGTGGAGAGGAATTGTGTTCGTGATAACTATCTGCTCGATATCAGACTTCTCAAGTTGCTCAACTGCCCCGCCCGAAAAAACCGCGTGCGTGAAGCAAGCGTGAAT
>JBAWGU010000420.1:0-5496 GCA_049593215.1 Pyrinomonadaceae bacterium | reverse complement strand
TGAAGCGGTAGAATCCGTAGAGAAAGGAGCACGCCTGAAATGGATAAAGCTCTGCTCGATCTCTACACCGACTATCTCATCTCTTCTTTCCGATTGACCATCGCCACAGGCATGGCACACTTGCTTGATGATGCCATCAGCCATGACAAGATTACACGCTTTCTCTCAGCCAGAGAGTTCACCTCTGCCGACCTGTGGCAGATCGTCAAGCCGATGGTGCGACAAGTTGAAAGGGATGACGCCCTGCTGATTATTGATGATAGCATCGAAGAGAAGCCCTACACGGATGAAAATGCCTTGATTTGCTGGCATTTCGATCACACGAAGAACCGTTCGGTCAAAGGCATCAACTTCTTGACGGCACTCTATCAGGCAGACGACATCAGTTTGCCAGTCGCTTTTGATCTCGTGACCAAGACCGAAATGGTGATTGACCGGAAAACGGGTAACGCGCGACGCCAAAGTATGATGACGAAGAATGAACGCTACCGAAGTCTGCTCAGCGCCTGTGTCCATAATCAGATGAACTTCCGTTATGTGCTCAATGATGCGTGGTATGCCTCTTCCGATAACATGAAATTCGTCGTTCAAAGGTTAAAGAAATCATTCATCATGCCTTTGAAAGCGAACCGCAAAGTGGCCCTCTCACAGGTCGCCAGGCGGCGCGGTCAATATCAAGCAGTTGAATCACTGGTGCTGGAAGCCGGAGTGGTGCAACAAATCTATGTCGAAGAAGTGGCGTTTCCGCTCCTCTTAACCAAACAAGTCTTCATAAACGAAGACCGTAGCACCGGCACGCTCTATCTGGTGACCAATGAGATGACGCTTGATGCTGACCAGATGACTGGCCTCTACCAAAAACGGTGGAAAGTCGAGGAGTATCATAAATCTTTGAAGCAGAATGCCTCGCTTGCCAAGTCACCAACGAGAACCGAGACGACACAGCGCAATCACTTCTTTGCTGCGGTCTGCGCCTTCGTCAAACTGGAAACTTTACGGCTGAAGACCAAACTCAATCATTTCGCACTGAAGTCGAAGCTTTATGTCTCAGCACTACAATCAGCCTATGAGGAACTTCGGGAACTCGCTCCCAGCCCATTTCTAAAGGCTATGCCTGCGTAACATGAGTTAATAACTGGAAAGCGCGTCCCCCATCTCTTCTGCGTAACCTCTGTCATCCTCCTCCCCGGCTATTCGTACCTGAGAGCGACCATTGGATCAACTTTCGTTGCGCGCCGTGCAGGGATGAAGCAGGCGAGGAGCGCTACAATAGTTAGAAAGATCGAGACGCTTCCAAATGCTAACGGATCAAGCGGACTCAAATCAACGAGCGCCGACGCGAGCAGGCGCGAGACCACCATGCTGCCTGCGATGCCGCAGCCTAATCCGAGCAAGATCAGGTGTGTGCCTTGTCGTAGAAATAGACGAATGACATCGCGTGGTTCTGCGCCGAGCGCGATGCGGATGCCGATCTCGCGCGTGCGCTGGCTGACGACAAAAGACATCACGCCGTACAGCCCGATTGCAGCGAGCGCGAGCGCCAGCAAACCCAACACGCCCGCCAGAAGTGCGATGGCGCGAAACGGGGCCATTTGAAATTCGAGCGCGTCTTCCACGCGGCGCACGGAGACGCGCACATTGCCTAACGCTTCCGCCTCATGCCGAACCGAATTGATGAACGCCTGTGGATCACTCTGTGTGCGCACGAGCAGGTATGTGCCGAGCGGGTTGGTCGGCTGCAATGGCATGTAGAGGTAGGTCTCATCTTTTTGCCACACCCATCCGCTACGCGTGTCGCGCGCGACGCCAACGACTTCGTAGGTAGGGAACATCGCGGACGCTCCGCGCTCTGGCCCTGTTTCTTTCTCCGAGTTAATCGTTGCTGCTTCGATGCCGACGCGTTTGCCGATGGCGTCTTCGCCGGGCCAGAAGCGGCGCGCGGTTGACTCGCTGATGACGACGACGGGCGAGCCGGAGTCCGCTTCCTGCTGGGTGAAGGCACGCCCGCGCGTTATCGTCAGGCCCAGCGTCGCAAAATAGTCTGCCGAGACGAAGTTGTAATTGGCTGTCAACGGATGGTCCATCGGCGCATCATGTCCGGCGAGCGTGATAGGTGTTTGGCCCCCACCGCCCGTTAGCGGTTGCTTGTAGGATTGGCTCACGTTGGTCACGCCGGGGAGCGCACGCAGCTTTTCGCCCAGCAGGCGGCGCACATCCCTTTCGTTCAAACGATCCCCCGCGCTCTGACTGAGGCTCACGGCCACAGCGACAACATTCTTCGTCTCAAGCCCTGTATCGAGCGACTGCACCTTGCGCACGTTGTGGACCAGAAGGCCCGCGCCGACAAGTAACATCAGGCAAACGGCGATTTGTAACACGACGAGCGCGTTGCGCAGCCCCGATAGTCTCAACCGATGGCTGAGCATTGAGCCGTCGTCTTTCAAGACGCTGATGAGATCGGTTTTCGACGCTCGTAAGGCTGGCGCGAGTCCGGCGACGATTCCGGCGGTGAATGATGCGAGCAGGGTGAACGCGTAGATGCGATAGTCCGGATCAAGTTTAAGCGTGAAGGATTCTTTCAGCCCCAAAGGAATCGGCAGCGCAGACATGACAAGCGGGTAGAGTGCGCTGAGCGTCCAGACGGCGAGGGCCAATCCGACCGCACCGCCCAACGCTGAGAGTAATAGACTCTCAGTCAGCAGTTGCCGGATGAGCCGCGCGCGGGTTGCTCCCAAAGCTAAGCGCACGCCGATCTCTTTTTGGCGCGTTGCCGCGCGAGCCAGCAAGAGGTTGGCGACGTTCGCGCACGCAATCAACAGCACGAGGCCAACCGCCAACAGTAGCGGCATGACCACGGGCCACAACTCCGGTGTAATGTTGATGAACGTCATGCCACTTTCTAAGGTCGCTGCCGTCTTACGCCCTTCTCCCGGATAGCTCGCGGCGAGTTGCCCTGCGAGCAGAGTCATCTCGGCCTGTGCCTGCGCACGCGTCACTCCGGGCTTTAAGCGCCCCAGCAGCGAGAAGGAATCTGCTTCGCGGTCTGTCAACCAGCGTTTGTGATTCCAGGCCCCGGCGGGAAGCAACCGGTCGCGCATCATTAAGGGAATCCAGCCAGCCGGTGCGTCGGGCGTGGTCCCAATAAAGTTGCGTTCCGCCACACCAATGATGGTGAAGCTATCGCCTTGCAGCTTGAGCGTCTGCCCCAGCACATTCGGATCGGAGTTGAGTCGGCGCTCCCAGAACCAGTGACTGAGGACGATGACCGGATGTGTGTTCGGAGTGCGATTCTCTTCCGGCAGGAAAGCGCGGCCCAACGTCATCCCTGCGCCGAGCGTGCTGAAATAATTATCAGAAACGATCTGGAAAGGTGCGTAACTCGTATCGTTAGCTAAGACAGAGGCGTCGTCGTGCGGCACGCTGTCACCGAGCGACAGGGCAACTTTGTTCCAGGCCACGAGATTGCTGAAAGATGCGTTGCGCGAGCGGTAGTCTTGATAATCAAGATAAGAGAAGAGCGGCTGTCGCATGTTGCGCTCGTCGCGCCCGTAGATTTGGACGAGACCTGCCGGGTCTCTGAGCGGGAGCGGGCGCAACGCGAACGCGTCAAAGACTGTAAACAGAGCCGTGTTCACGCTGATGCCAAGCGCCAATGTCATGACGGCTACCAGCGTGAAGCCGGGGTTCTTACGCAACATACGCGCGCCGTAGCGCAGGTCTTGCCATAAACTTTCCATCGCCGCTCCTACTCTCAAGCCTCGCACTTGCTCTTTGACCTGCTCGATGCCGCCGACCTCAAGCGTTGAATGAGTTCCGATGCGGAACAAATCCTACTCTGTGGTGTCCAATAAAACCATAAGGAGTTGAGCATGATGTTTCGAGAATGGAATCGAACGGCTCTGATTGGAGTCGGCCTGATGGCTGGCGTGCTTCAGGCAGTGGCCGGAGTAGCCATGTATCTCGCTGGCGTTTACTTTGCGCCCTGGAGCATTTTCATAAGTTTGTTTGTGCTTCTCCTCTGTATCGTGCTGGGCACGCGATGGTACACGGCGAAGTATCTGAACGATGAGATCACATACGTGCAGGCTCTCTTTGTGGGAATCGTCATCAGTGTTTGCACCGGCCTCGTTTATGCAGTTTACAATATGGTTACGATCTCATTTTTCTATCCACAGTTTCTGGATGAAGTGGTTCGAGTTCGCATGGCACAGGCAGTGGCCCACCAGCAGAGCACTGAGTCATTCGCTTCTCTGCGGGCAGGGGTTACTGCGTCAGGAATCGCCATCTCAAATTTAATTCGTCTCTCAATAGTCGGCTCATTCCTTTCCCTCTTAAGCTCATTGTTCCTGAAGAGGCGAAGGTGAAGCCTCCCAAGAGGAGCTGCGTGCGCTCAACGGCTGCGTGATGCGGCTTGAGCGTTGGCCTGACATAGGCAGTCATTAAAACCTGACGCTTCGACAGCAGAGCTTTCATGCTTGATCTCTCCTACTTTGATAGAAGGCTGTTTGCTCGCTGCGAGTCACTTCCAATGGTACGTGTTTAGGGCTATGGCAGAATTTTAATAGCGCCTCCCCCATCCTTCATCTCGACGAATGAGTAGGACGCGAGCGTAAAGATTCGACAGCCTTTCATGTTACCGGGAATGAGATTCGGAGATGGTATGCCCACATCATCTTTCCGCTCAGCATCCGTTGCCCACCAACTCATCCACGCCCCTCTGTCGCCCGGAACCTCCGAATCCGAAGGTATCCATCCACCCGCCTCCGGCTGGCAAAAACACCATGTCAGCTTGTCCGGTATTTCTCTACCGTCGCCGTTGTCTTCGACCACTAGCTGCACCCACTTCCCGATGTAGCTCCTGTAGCTGGAGTCTCTGATAGTTCCGCTCATCACGGCCCTGTTCTTTTCTATCGTCAAACTATCAAGCTCTGCCTTCATATAAAATGCTACAGGCTCGTCCAGTGAGCGCTCTCCGGTGCCGTCCACGTCCTGAAAGAAAATCTTTGCCTCATCGTTGAGAGTCATCTGGCCCGTCGTCGTGCCTTTCTCATCCGTTCGGGCATCGAACTCGACATATTTTGTCAGGTCGTCTTCCAATATAAACTTGTAACTGCCACTGGCAGATGGCCCTGCTGTTTGTGCGTTGGTCAACTGCGGGGTTGAGAGGCTCAACAGAAACAATGCCAGAATCAAGACACAAAATACGTTCTTCATCGAGGGACTCCTTATCGAAAATTAATATTTGCCGTAAGGCAGCTTCAAAGGGGGACGAAATTTATATAGACGTTTGCGGTAGAAGTCAACGCCGAGGATTAAAAGGTAGAAGGCAGATGCTGAATGTATTCGCTCAAGACACGCTGCTCTTTTCATTGACAGCTACACGTACACACCCATATCTTCACTGCTGCTGTCTGAGAGAGACGAGCGGTAAAAGTTGTCCATGAGACGTATTAGACCGCAAGGTAGCAGTGATTTTCATTTAGGGCGACGGCGGCC
>JBAWGU010000419.1:0-8154 GCA_049593215.1 Pyrinomonadaceae bacterium | reverse complement strand
CCTCTCCTTCTACTGCAAGTCGGTATGACGACGCGCGCGAAACATTTCGCTTCAAAATTCCACTAATGGTTGAGAGATGTGAAGGCTTATCCTTTTGACAAAGCCTTGCAGACGCTTCAAGAAAACTAAGCTGAGCACAGACCGGAATCTGTCACCGGACAGACGAAGGTTTTGCTTCTGACTCCTCAAGGGCTGCTTTCGGTCTTTTCCGTCCTGAGATGGTCGCCCAACAATCAACGACGCTAATTTGCCTGACAGGTAAAAAGGAGAACTCCTCTATGAATAGAATCAAATTCATGCTCAATGCGACGGCGTTGTTTGCCCTGCTCTTAACATGCAGTTCACTAACACACGCACAGGCGACACGCACATTTGTGAGCGCTGTCGGAGACGACGCCAACCCATGTATCCGCGTATCTCCCTGCAAAACTTTCGCCGGAGCGATGTCAAGAACGGCAGAAGGCGGAGAGATTGATGCGCTTGATCCGGGCGGCTATGGCGCTGTCAACATCACCAAAGCCATCACCATTGACGGCGGCACAGGCTCCGGCTGGGCTTCTATCCTTGCGAGTGGAATTAGCGGGGTGACCGTCAGCGTGACAACGAATCCAACAACCGCCGTGGTGACGTTGCGCAATCTTTCGATTACCGGCGCAGTCTGCACGAACGGCGCATGTTCAGGAACCAACGCCATCAGGTATACGGCGGGCAGCGCGCTACATGTGCAGAACTGTATCTTAGAGAACTTCAACACCACCGGGATTGACGTATCACTCTCGGCGGCTGGTTCTCTCTGGGTGCAGGACACGAATTTCTCGAACACTGCAACGGGCATCAGGACAGCCAGCACCAGCGTCGTCGTCATGCAGGTCGAACACTGTCGCTTTCAGGGCATGACCGACGGCATCAACGCAAACACGAACACTTTTGCAACTGTGCGCGATTCCTACTTCGGCGGCATCACAGGCACGACCAACGGCGCGGTCAAGGCTTCGAGCGGATGCACAATCAACGTCGCAAACAGCACATTCAGCAACAACGGCCTCGCCGTTAGGACTCTGGCGGGCGGCACGATTCGTATCTCGAACAACGAGTTCTTCAACAACACCACAGCCATCAACAATGCCGGAACTGTGGCGACAGCGAATAACAACAAGCAAGCTGGCAACACTACGCTCGGCACGACGAACGGTACGATCTCAAGCTTCTAATCTCAGCCGAAGTAAAGAGAGATTCGCGCGAAGGCGCAAAGGCGCGAAGGAAAGCACGCAAGGGTGTTGAAGCACTCAACCTCTTCGCGTTCTTCCTTTGCGTCTTTGCGCCTTTGCGCGAACTTCTCTTTTTCCCGCGCTTGAAACTGACCCACTACAGAAATTTCAACCTAGTAGAAAACGCTAAGTGCTATACTTGCTTTTCGTTCTTCTATTGAGAAGTCTCAGAGAAAATTTAACGCTCTCTTCCACCTTTAGCAGATGCAATCAAACAGCACACAATCAGACACGCTCACGGGAACAGTCAAAGGGCCGGGCTTGAAGCCCCACGAATATCTTTTCATCACCGCCGACCACATACGCGCGCGCATCGGAGAGTTTGTTTACTACCTCACGCGCGACGGCAGCGACGAACGCCACATCATCGGCAACATCACTTCACGCCGCCTCGTGCGCAACCTCCCCGACGCCTTTCTCTCAGACCCGCAAACGCCGCCCAACGTCGTCTCATCCCTCATCGGCCTCAGCTCGGATTGCGGCGAACTCTACGAGATTACGGTCGAGACCATAGGCTACTTCAGCGACACGCTCGGCGACTTTATCAACCCGCGCATCCCGCCCAATCCCGGCGACGCTGTTTTCCTCGCTTCATCCGAAACTCTTTCAAACGTCCTCAGCCCGCGCCACATGAGCGAAGTCGGCTCCGCGCACGTCGGCAGCCTCCTGACGCGCGAAGCCGGAGAAGTCCCCGTCATCCTCTCCATCAAAGATGTGGTCTCGACGCATCTCGCCATCCTCGCTTCAACGGGCGCAGGCAAGTCTTACACGGCGGGCGTGCTCGTAGAAGAGTTGATGCGTCCCTACAACCGCGCGTCCGTCCTGATAGTGGACCCGCACGGCGAATACGACACGATCACTTCGATTCAGGGCGATGCAAAATTTAGTGGACCAGACGGCTATCAACCCGAAGTCAAAATCTTCACGCACGACCGCATCAAGGTGCGCTTCTCTTCGCTCACCGAAGCCGACATCAAATACCTCCTGCCCGAAGGAACGTCGGACAAGATGCTCCACTTCCTCTCGCAAGCTTACCGCAGCCTCACCGCGACTGAGCGTGGAAAGCGCGAACTCTGGAGCTACTTCGACTTGCGCGACGAAGTGAAGTCGCAAAAGTACGAAGGCAACGAGCGCAGCGAATCCAGCAACGCAAGCTCCATCGAAGGTTTGCTCTGGCGTCTCGATTCTCGCTTCGACAAACCTCATTCGATTTTTTCAGACACAGAGCACATCCCCTTAAACGAACTCTTCAAGCCCGGTCGCTGCACGGTCCTCCAACTCTCCGACATCGAACAGAACGAACAACAAGTCGTCGTCGCCACGCTCCTGCGCCGCGTCAACAAAGCGCGCGTCTTAACCGTCCGCAACGAAGCGGAACCGACCAGCGACAATTTTCTTCCCTATCCCGTCTTCACCCTCCTCGAAGAAGCGCACCGCTTCGCCCCCGCAGGCCAAACGGTCGTCTCCACCAACATCCTCAAACAGATTCTCTCCGAAGGCCGCAAGTTCGGCGTCGGCATTGGCCTCATCACACAACGCCCCGGCAAACTCGATCAAGACGTGCTCTCCCAGTGCATGACCCAAATCATCATGCGCATCGTCAACCCCGTTGACCAGGACACCGTTGCAAAATCCGTCGAAGGCGCAGGCCGACAGTTATTAGACGAACTCCCCGCCCTCACCAAAGGCCAAGCCGTCATTAGCGGCGTCGGCGTCAACACCCCCGTCATGTGCCGCGTCCGCTCACGCATCACCGAGCACGGCGGCGAAACCTTCGACGCCCCCGCCGAATGGGCCAAATGGCACACCGGCTCAGAACGCACCAAACGCGAGCAAGATAATTCTGTCGTGATAAAAGATAAGCCGAAGAACCCCGTTAAGGTCGGCGGCATTCAAATTTGAAGAGGTATCTATGTCATCCTCACCCACGTCCGAAGCTGTTTCTGATTCTGCTTTTGTTTGCGATTGTGGAGAGTGGGCGCGTTATGCCTGCGTGAGAGAACCTTTCTATAAAGATCATGAAGGCAAGCGTTATTGTGTACTTCATTATCCCGGAGAAGAGAAAAGCGCGGATTTCAAAGAAGCTTTCCAGCGGAAGATTGAAAATAAAGATTTCAATTTTCGTGGAGTATTGTTCCCCGACAAGGTATCGTTCATCAAGTTTGAATTCGATAGAGATGTAGACTTTAGTTCTGCCATTTTCAACGCAGGTTTACACTTTAACTTTGCTACTTTCAGCGCGAGGGTATACTTCCATTCTGCCACTTTCCGCGAGGTGGCATCTTTTAACTCTGCCATTTTCCAGAAGGTGGCATCCTTCAGCGAAGCCACCTTCGGCGAGAAGGCAGACTTTAGCTTTGCCGCTTTTATTAAGGGAGCAGATTTCATCTCTACCGCCTTCAACAAGGAGGCCTTCTTCAGCGATGCAGCTTTTGGCGCGGAGGCAGGTTCTGGCGCACAGGCATACTTTAGCGGTTTCAGCGTGAGCGCAAACTTCCGCTCTGCCACCTTTGGAGCGAAAGCTGATTTTACCTTCGCCAAGTTTGAAGGAGCAGACTTCGGCAATACCACTTTCAGCGCGGAAGCACACTTCAGCCGTTCAATTTTCGACGCGAAGGCGGACGTTAGCGCGAAAGCAGACTTCATTTCTGCAACTTTTGGCTCGAATGCATACTTCAATGATGCCGCTTTCAGGGGAGAGGCATACTTTGTTTCTGCAACTTTTATTAAGAGAGCAAACTTTGTTTCTGCAACTTTCAGCCTCATGGCATACTTCAATGATGCCGCTTTCAGCGCGAAAGCAGATTTCAGTTTTGCTACTTTTGGTGAGAGGGCAGACTTCAGATCCGCCACTTTCAGGGATTACTTTACGCTTGCAGGAAATAAAGACAGTTGGGTATTTATTGGTAGAGCGTCGCTAGATTTACAGTTTGCCAGAATCGAAAGACCTGATCTAGTCTCGTTGCACACGCTTACATTGCGTCCTCATTGGTTTGTGAATGTGGATGCGCGAAAATTCGACTTCACTAATGTTGATTGGGACTGGCGCGGCATTAACGAAGGAATTGAACATCTGAAACGAGAACTCCCCTCTTCACCGCATCGATTGTTAACGATAGCTTGTCGGAATCTCGCGGTTAATGCTGAAGAGAATCATCGTTACGAAGAAGCGTCGAGATTTCGCTACATAGCGATGGACTTGCGGCGATTGGAAGAGGAAGAAACACCTAATATCACCTTCTGGAAAAGGGACTGGCTTCACAGGTTATATTGGCTTCTGAGTGGTTATGGCGAGAATATCCATCGAGCATCTTGGCTGCTGATGGGGATATGGATAGCTTTCTCACTTGCGTATCTACTTACGCGGCATATTCATTGGCATGATTTTTCTAATGCTTTTACCTACAGTCTTGGGGTAATGACTTTACAAAAGCCTGACCCAAAGCCTTCAGGAATTCTAACTCCTGCGCTGGTTACCTTGGAGACAATTATTGGCCCATTACAAGCCGCCTTGCTTGCGCTCGCCATTCGCCGCAAGTTCATGCGCTGACGATAGGAATACTGATGAAGATCGTTTCACTCGCAGACCTGACGGAAGAAGGCGTCTCGCACAATCCTGAGATTAGGAAGCGTGTCATGCTGCGGCTTGGGGATGTGCCGCAGTTGACGAACTTCACGCAATCAAGACTCGCGCCGGGACAGGTTGCAAGCGCACATCAGCACGCGGATATGTTTGAGGTCTTCTTTGTGCAGGCGGGCGAGGGAGTGATGCGTGTTGACGATGTGGAGCAGAGGCTTGAAGCGGGAGTCTGCGTGATGGTCGAGCCGGGCGAGGCGCATGAGATTGCGTGTACGGGTGCAGGCGAGCTTGTGTTGCTTTACTTCGGCGTAGAGGTGTAAGCGATGGCGATGCTCAAAAAATCAGTCTGCCTGTTTTTGGTTATCCTCACTCTTCAGCTCACGCCGTTAGCTTCTACTCTTCAAACAGGCGCGCGGGCAGAGCAGCGCGTAGAGATTCAGAGAGGGAGAGAGCATCCGCTCTGGCCCGGTTCCAGATTTACAGATGAGCAGCGCAGGCGTGCCGTTCGTCGCGGGTTGCAGTTTATCTATCGCACCTCGCTCGGGCGCGAGAATTTTGAGGAGTATGGGAGCGATTACCTGTGGTGCTTCTTCACATTGGGACGCGCGATTCAGGATAGAAGTTTGGGAGAGATGGCGACGCGCATGGGAAGAGAGCGTGCGAGAGTTTGGCGGCGTGTGCATCGCGTGTTGCCGCAGGACGCGGATGCTAACACGGTTGCGGATTTTGTTTTCGGCAGCGACTCGGCTGACGGCTTGGGCGTTCGTGACGATGCGCTGAAGGAGAAGCTTCGCGTTGCTGCTGCGCGTTTCAATGCGCGGGATTATCTAAGCTTCGATCCGAAGACAGAGCCTCCGCCTGTGGATATGCCGGAAGAGTGTGAGTATGACGGGGCGTGGAATCCGCGCGGCGCGAAAGTCTGTCGCGTCTGCAAGCGTCCTCTGGAGATGAAGAGCCGCTACGATGTCTGGTACGACGCGTTGATTACAACCTATTCGGGCGACCATTACGGCGTTGAGCTTGGCGCGCATTACGGGGACGTGCTGAAATGGCTGCCGACCATGCGACCGTATCGCGGCAAAGAGAACGGCGAGAACAAAGATTTTTACGAGGCTGTCTATGCCGTCACGCACATCGTTTACACGCTGAACGACTATAGCCTCTATCGCCTCTCGCCGCGACTGTTGCCTGAAGAGTTTGAGTTCTTAAAAACGAATCTACAGGAAGCCATTAAGGAGAGAGATGCGGACATGCTCGGCGAGTTTATGGACACGCTCCGCTCGCTGGGGCTGACGGCGAACGATCCGGAGATACGCGCAGGGATGGAGTATTACCTCAAGCATCAAAACCGCGACGGCAGTTGGGGCAACTTGAGGGAAAAGAATATTTATGATCGTTATCATCCGACATGGAACGCCGTCGCAGGTCTCAGCGAATACCAATGGCGGGGCGAAGGCTTGAGCTTCCCGGAACTCAAGCCATTGTTAGAACAATGGAGCCGGAAGGTCGCCGCAGGCAGGTTAGACAACATTGAATCCTTTATAGCGGATTGCAACCAGCGTGTAACTCAATGTCAGAACCGCCTGCGATAGCGGGCGGGTCGCTTCGCTCAGGCAAAAGTCTGGGGACGCCAAACTTTTAATTAAATGTGGTTTCAGCCTTCCTTTTACCCTTTGCCTTTTACCTTTTGCCTTCTTCACCCGCCCGCTACCGCAGGCGGTTCTGACTGTCTCGCTCAGATGCACTCAATCACAATCGGCTATGAACGTCCTGTGGAGCGAGCAGACGCCTGATAGTCTCCAACAGCGCACGACCTTCCACCGGCTTATGCAAAAATGCGTCTGCGCCTGCGCTCCGCCATCTCGTCGCATCACCTTTCAGAGAGAGAAAAATAATTGGCGTTCGCTTCCGATGCTCAAGCGAGCGTGCCAGCCGCACCAACTCAGCCCCGCGCCCGCCCGCCATCTCCTGTTCCAAGAGCAACAGGTCAAAGCGATTCTCCCGACTCGTCAGGAAGAGATGAGAGGTATCAAAATCAGGAACATAGTCAACGAACCAGTCTTCGCTCTTCAAAGCTTCTTCCAAGAAGTGCATCAAATCAAAATCCCTCACGGCATAGAGCATCTTGTAACGAAACTGACGTGGCAAGGGCGGGTGAGGCTCGCCATAGAGAAAACAGGTGATAAGGGAGCACATAGTTTGTTAAGATTGCCCGCGCTCTAATCTTTGAAAACACGGTAACGGCTAAATGCGTCGCTCACGCCTCAAATTGAAGTAATGAGCATCGCCGTTCTGAATGAAAGGTTCATTCTCACGGCGAACAAGTTGTGTAGCAGCATTCTAATCCTATTTTGGATTAGCAGCAAGACGAATCCGACTCTTCTGTTAGGAGAAAGCTTCTAATGGGAAGAGCAGCGCGTTTGAGGTCTGAGCGTCTTGCTGAGAAGTTGCGAAATATTCGCGAAGCATTAGGGCTTTCGCAGAATGAGCTAATCAGGCATTTAGGACTCGAAGATTTAATCTATCAAAGCAACGTCTCTGGCTACGAGTCGGGCGAGCGTGAGCCGCCGTTGCCAATTCTCTTGAAATATGCGGAAGCAGCAGGCGTCTGTCTTGATGTGTTAGCTAATGATAACCTTGACCTACCAGCTAGATTGCCAAGCAAGCCGAAACATACTCGCTCCTGACTACAGGTTTGGATAAATGATGAGCATCGCCGTTCTGAATGAAAGGTTCATTCTCACGGCGATCTCAATGTGCAAGCATATTCTATGGATAGTAATCCATAGATGCAAGCCTCAAACTGAAATCTTTGCCCAATCAGGAGGAGATTCCTGATGGGCAGCGCACGTCCTAGACCAGCGCGTTTAGCCGAGAAGCTTCTACAAATTCGGAACGCGCTTGGTCTTTCTCAGACTGAAATGTTCAGGCGTTTGGGAGTTGAAGACCTGAAGGACTACACCATTATCTCCAAGTATGAGCTAAACAAGAACGAGCCATCGCTCGCGGTGTTATTGCAATATTCCCGCTTGGCAGGTGTCCACATGGAAGCTCTCGTTGATGACGAGCTAGACCTCCCCGATGAATTGCCCGCTTCAATAGATCATCAAGAGATTAAGCGCAAGTACACGGCGCGCAGGAAAAAGCGTTGACCAGCGCAGCATTGCCCCGCTTTGCGAGAATGAATATTGCGATTTGCGATTGAGTGTAGCCACAAAAGAAAGGGTTCACGCAAAGGCGCAAAGAACAGAAGAACTAAAGAGGCATTCAACGCCTTTTGTCTTTCTTTTCTTTGCGCCTTTGCGT
>JBAWGU010000418.1:0-2449 GCA_049593215.1 Pyrinomonadaceae bacterium | reverse complement strand
GCCCGCTACCGCAGGCGGTTCTGACTCACAGACTTATGGTTGAGCGACGTTTGCCTGCGCCTCTGGATTTTGGAAGAGCGAATCTTCCATCTTGATTCCAAAGGTGACTGTGAGCACGCGCGTCTCTTGAATCTGCTTGCCGTCTTCCAGAAGCACTGTGCGGTATGGGACGAGCGTGCCCTGCGCGTAACGATAGTCGTAGAAGCTGCGACGGTATTTGACAGGCGTGCTCTCCGGCGATTCTTCGTAATCGAGCCAGAGCACGTGCAGGGTCTTGACGCTGACGTAGTAGCGAGTCTTGTGGCCCTCTTTGTCGGTCAGATCAAGCATGTAGAGGTCTATGTTCTTCTGCTTATCTTTTCCGGCAAGGGTGATGGTCGAGCCGTTCTCTTTGTAGCGCAGGAGAGCATCAAGGCCGTGCCAGAGTTGCGCCAGAAAGCTTTGCGAGGCTTCCTGACGGGGAGTGAACGCCGAGCCGTTGATGATGCCCCATGTTTTGCCTTCGCCGTAGATGAGCGAATACTCCATCGTCGGCATTTTTTGATCGAGACGAACCTTGTCCTTCGCCTGACTCTCGCCGCGTATGAAGCGTCGCTCATAAGTTGACTCTTCAAGTTTGCCGTCAGGCGCGACGCGCGTCATGCGCCCGCGCTCAACTCCGTTGCGGCGAATCTGCGCGAGGTTGGGGCGTGTGCCGTAAATGAAGATGAGAGACTCGACAACCTGTTCAGCCGTAAAATTCTTCTCCTGCGCGTGGACAGACGACTGGCCGGGGAACAGGCTTGTGCCAGCGAGAAAGAGAAGTGCGAGGGTCAGGGATATTAAACGTCGAAACACTAAAATGCTCTCCTTGAGCTTCTTTAATCTAATTGCTCCGAAAGATTTGGGGCGAGCGGGCCGATTGAAAGTCGAATTGTAACATAGCGAAGCTTAAAATTGTCGCGCCCGCGCCGTCACATTTATTGATGCTTCCGCATCGCGCTACGTTTGCCTGCCGCACATTGACAACCCCCCGCGCGTCCATGTAAATTGCAAGGTTTCCATGAGAGTGATTTTGTGAACAGTAAAGGAGCGCGACGGATGCCATCAAGCTCTCTTGTCGCTTCTCGCGCTGTCTCGCCGGTCACATTTTTGAAAGGACAGGTTAAGATATGAAAAGAGTTGGTATTCTGGTAGGCCGCGAAAAGTCATTCCCGCAGGCACTCATTGATAGCATCAACGAACGCGGCAAAGGCGAGGTGGTTGCGGAGTTTATCAAATTGGGCGGCGTGCGCCACGACGAGCCGCTTCCCTATGATCTGATTGTTGACCGCATCTCGCACGAAATTCCCTTCTATCGCGCGACCATGAAGCGCGCGGCGCTTGACGGCACGATCTGCGTCAACAATCCCTTCTGGTGGTCAGCCGACGACAAGTTTTTCAACTACTCGCTCGCCACTAAGCTCGGCGTCGCCATTCCCAAAACCGTTCTGCTTCCGCAGAAGGATTACATCAAGGGCGTGGTCAGCGAGAGCCTTCGCAATCTAGAGTTCCCGCTCGACTGGCAGGGCATAGTTGATTACACGGGCTTGCCAGCATTTCTCAAACCCTTTGACGGCGGCGGCTGGAAAAACGTTTCAAAAGTAAACTCGCTTGAAGAACTCTGGGCCGAGTATGACCAGACGGGCACGCTCTGCATGACCCTGCAAGAGTCCATTGACTTCGACCAGTTCGTGCGCTGCTACTGCATTGGGCAGGAAGACGTGATGATTATGCCCTATGATCCGCGCAAGCCTTATCTGTCGGGCGAGCAGTACATTTACGATCCGAACTATCTTGCGCCTGAGCTGAACGAGCGCGTTACAAACGATGTCTTGAAGATTAACCACGCGCTCGGCTATGACATCAACACCGTCGAGTTTGCGATTAAGGATGGCATTCCATACGCGATTGATTTTATGAACCCCGCGCCGGATGCTGACCTGCATTCTGTCGGAGAGTTTTATCACAACTGGGTCACGCAGGCCGTCACGAAGCTTGTCTTCAAGCGTCTGGGTGAGGGTCGCCCGCAAGCGCGTTATCGTTGGGACGGATTCCTAAACCCTGAGCCTGTGCGCGCCGCCGCCGCTGTTGCTTCAGCAGCAGAGCAGGCAGCGCGCACAATCATCCCCGCGCCCGTTCGTGAAGTCGGCTCGGAAGTGATCACAGGAGTCGGCGAGTTGGTCAACAACGCCGCCGATGCCGTCAACGAAATGGTTGATTCAATCATCGAGCCGAAATCCAAAAAGGCCAACGGCGAAGCAAAGACTGCGCGCAAGAGCACGACAGCAAGGAAGACGACTACTTCGCGCTCAAAGAAACCAACGCCTGAAGTTTAATCAGATTTGTAGGGGCAGGGACAAGTCCTCTGCCCGTCTTTCACCGAATCAATAAATTAACAGGATGGACAGGATAGACAGGATAAAGAAGA
>JBAWGU010000417.1:0-3403 GCA_049593215.1 Pyrinomonadaceae bacterium | reverse complement strand
TCTCACATCTTAGACCCACGACTTACGTCGTGGGCTACCGTTATATCGCCCCTACCGGGGCTATGGCGGCAACATTGTCCGGCTTACGTCAAAGCCACGTTAATTCCATCACTCAACTTGAGCTTGTTAATTAAAAGCTGGCTTCCCCTCACTTTTGCCTTTTACCTTTTACCTTTTGCCTTTTTTCGAGTGTCCATTCGAATGCAATCTTAGATGCTCCGAACGGCGATTCGCCGTGAAGTTGTTTCTCGAAATAGTTGCCCCAGTGCGGACGGTTGCCGTCTATGTCCGTGAAGCCGTACTCATCAGAGAGAGTCCATGAGCCGTAGAGTCCGCCCGACTTCTCCAACACATTCGGGTCCGCCGCCAGAGCCGCCACTGCGCGGCCCACAAAGAACGGCGTCTCAGAGCTGATAAAGTTCTTGTCCTTCTTCACGCCGTCGCGCCAGTTCTCCTCCGTCACGCCCCGGTGGTCCAGCACCATCTCTGTACGCATGTGGCCGGGCGTGACAGCAATGGCGGCGATCCCGTGTTTGTGCAACTCCTCCGCCATCGCGTAGGCCAGACGGTTGACGTTCGTTTTCACAAGATCGTAGAAGATGTTGCCACGATAGCTGAGAGAATCCCCGTCAGTAATCTCAACAATCAGCCCGCGCTTACGCTTAATCATCAGGGGCACGGCGTAGCGGTTCGTGATGAGATGCGAGTGTATGCCCTGCCTGAGCGCGGTGAACCCTTTTTCAAGTGAGAGTTTCCAGAACGGCTGCCAGTCGTGCATTACGCCTTCGGAGATGTCGTTGACAAGAACGTCTAACTGTCCCTGCTCATCGCTGATGCGCTCGAAGAGTGATTCGACCTGCTCCGGTATGAGATGGTCAACGCGAACGTGAATCCCTACGCCGCCTCTGGCCGTCACCATCTCTGCCGTCTCTTCAATCGTTTCGGGGCGACCCGCATACGTGCCTTCCGTATGCAGATGTCCGCGCACGCTGCGCCCTGTGCAATAGACCGTTGCACCTGCTTCGCCCAGCATACATGCGATGCCACGCCCTGCGCCGCGCGTCGCTCCCGCAACAACGGCTACTCTGCCTTTCAATGCTTGCATGATTTAGCTCCTTTGCGCTCTTCTTTAAGATTCGACGCGCGGAGCATAAGCGACCCTTCCTGACACCCTCTGTCATGTTTCGCAAAGGGAAAAGTAAAAAGGCAAAAGGTAAAAGTCAGGGGAAGCTAACTTTTAATTACAGCACTCCGGTTGAGCGGTTTAATTACAGTGGTTTCCGCCTCACTTTTGCCTTTTACCTTTTGCCTTTTTACTTCTTCACCCGCCCGCTACCGCAGGCGGTTCTGACTGTTTCCCAGCCTCTACGCGCCGCTTCATATAACGACGCATAGCCTCGATGCGCTCTTTAGCGTCAGGCAGACGCAGCACTAACGGCTCAAGATTTTTGCAGTAGAGATATGGAGGCACGCCCGCCGTTGCGCGAATCTCTTCGACGAACGGTTGGACCTTTGCATAGACACCGACATGCTCTGTGTTGATGTCATTGAACAGTTGTTCGTCAATCAGACCATAGTTGACGAACGTGGCAACCATGTCCCAGTAAGAGAGCACCATGCGAAAATCCGCGCTGTGCTCGCCCATCATGACATTAAAGATGTCCGGCGCGCTCTCTGGATTAAATTCCGTCATGAACCAGTTGCGCGCCCTGCGCATCTCTTCTTCCCGACGGATTTCATAGAGCCGTAGAATCAAATCGGCATCGTCTTTCGTTGCGCTCATTTGTTATTTCCTCTCCCGGCAAGGGTCAAAAATCTGTTTACAGGGGTTCACATTTCCTGCGAGGGACATCGAAGCAAAACACTTCTATGCTCGATTCGGCTGCCATGTCAATCGTTAAAAAGCTAACCGGAATTCCCAAAAGCCTTAAAAACAGACTCTTCCTGCCAAGATTAAACTATTGACGCTTCTTTGCTTTACAGGCTAATATGCTTATGGCGTCTCCGGGCCTTTAACTTCTCCGGTGGCGCACCCCGCGAGCCGCGCCTACGCGCTCAAGAAAGCCCAGACCGAAGCGCAAGCAATCCACAAGGACACACGCGAAAGCCACGCGCCCGTCGAGTTCCCGGAGTCAACTCTTGATTTCCCTTCGGAAAGGTTTGTAATCCCCACTTATGACAGCCAAGATTGATGATCTCCTGCGCAATGCCATCAGCCAGGGCGCATCCGACCTGCACATCAAGGCCGGTTCGTTTCCCTTCATGCGTATCGGCGGCGAGTTGCGCCCCTTTGTTGATGCCGCGCGTCTCTCACAGGAAGACACGCTCGACATGGCTTTCTCGATGATGTCGAATCGCCAGAAGCAGCACTTCAAAGAGGTCAACGAAGTTGACATCGGCTACGGCGTGAGCGGTCTCGGTCGTTTTCGCGCAAACATCTTTCAGCAGCGCGGAACCGTAGGCATCGTTCTGAGAGTCATCCCGGACAAGACACGCACCATCTCAGACCTCGGACTGCCCGCCGTCATTCATAAAGTTTCCGATGAGCAGCGCGGATTGATTCTCGTCACAGGCTCGACCGGATCAGGTAAGTCAACGACTCTGGCAGCGATGCTGGACCACATCAACAACTCGCGCAGCGGCCACATCGTCACCATCGAAGACCCTATTGAATTTCTGCACCGCGACAAGAAAGCTTTCATCACGCAGCGCGAGGTTGATGTTGACACTCGCTCTTTCGCGGAAGCCCTGCGCGCGGCCCTGCGCCAAGACCCGGACGTGATTCTCGTCGGCGAGATGCGCGACTACGAAACGATTGAGACTGCGCTGACTGCCGCAGAGACAGGTCACCTTGTTCTCTCGACTCTGCACACTCTGGACGCGACAGAGACAATCATGCGCGTCGTCTCATCCTTCCCGCCGCATCATCAAAAGAGCGTGCGCTATCAACTCGCAGGAATACTTAAAGCTGTCATCTCCATGCGTCTTGTGCGCGCGGCAAAGGGAATTGGCCGCGTGCCTGCCACAGAGATTATGGTCTCGACAGGCTTGATACGCGATTACATCATCAACGAAGAGAAGACCTCCATGATACGCGAAGCCATCGCCGCCGGAACTTCGCAGTACGGAATGCAGACCTTTGACCAGTCTCTCTTCCAACTCTTCCAGGAAAAGCGCATCACTCTGGAAGAAGCTCTGCGAAATGCGACCAATGTTGACGAGTTCCGCATGAGAGTCTCCGGCATTCTCTCCGCAGATCAGGCGCTCGGCATCGAGCGCGATGATATGAGTGACTTCACCACCATGTCTTCCGTTCCCGTTCGCACAGACCCGCGAGAAGTTAAAGTTTAGAACTGTCCGTTGTCCGTAGTCCGTAGCCAGTTGTTTTAAGTGTGCCGTATGT
>JBAWGU010000416.1:0-7433 GCA_049593215.1 Pyrinomonadaceae bacterium | reverse complement strand
TCTGAAAACTGAAAACCGAAAACTGTAAACTCACCTTGTTACTGCTTTGACCGCTTCGCGCGCGTAGTAAGTGATGATGATGTCTGCGCCTGCGCGCCTGATGCTGGTCAGAGTTTCCATCATTACGCGCTGCTCGTCTATCCAGCCCATCTGCGCCGCCGCCTTAATCATCGCGTACTCGCCTGAGACGTGATACGCAGCGAGCGGTAGATCAAAACGATCACGCACCTGACGCAGGATGTCCAGATAAGGGGTCGCAGGCTTGACCATCAGGATGTCCGCGCCCTCTGCGTAATCCAACTCCGCTTCGCGCAAAGCTTCGCGCGCGTTAGCCCCGTCCATCTGGTAAGCGCGGCGGTCACCGAAAGCTGGCGCGCTGTCCGCCGCCTCGCGGAATGGTCCATAAAATGCGGAAGCAAACTTGACCGCATAAGACATAATCGGAATATGCTCGAAGCCCATCTGGTCGAGCGCCTGACGAATCGCTCCGACCTGTCCATCCATCATCGCAGACGGCGCGACAATATCCGCTCCCGCCTCTGCCTGACTGACGGCTGTGCGCGCAATCAGCTCCAGCGATTCATCATTAAGAACTTCGCCTCTGCGCACCACGCCGCAATGCCCGTGCGACGTGTACTCGCATAAACATGTATCCGCAATTAAAAGCAGATCAGGCGCGGCACGCCGAATCGCGCGCAGAGCCTGCTGCACAATCCCATTCTCCGCATACGCGCCCGTTGCCGTCTCATCCTTTGTTTCAGGAAGCCCGAAGAGAATCACTCCCGACACACCCTGCTCATAAGCTTCAGCCGCTTCACGAACAATCTCGTCAACCGACAAATTGAACACGCCCGGCATAGAAGAGACTTCGCGCCGCACGCCCTCGCCCGCGCAAGCGAAAAGCGGAAGAATAAAATCCTCCCGCCCAAGCCTTGTCTCACGCACCAGCGCACGCAGCGACTCGCGCCTCCTCAACCTGCGCGGGCGATGAACTAAATCCGACATTTAAACACCTAACCCCTCCAAATAATCTACAACCAACTTCATCATACGCGGCAACACCAATCACGCGCAAACCCCAACATCTCACACCCAACACAATCATCTATACCGCACATTTTGCGCCGCAACTCGCCGCCTTGACCTTTCATCTGCGACCCTTATAATCATAAACTCCAACCTGTGGCGGGGTAGCTCAGCCGGTTAGAGCGTCGGATTCATAACCCGAAGGTCGCGTGTTCAAGCCACGCCCCCGCTATTAGTTAAAGTAAATAGCAGCAGCGATCTAAATAGAGTTCACTGCTGCTATTTGCTTTGCAGATTAAGTGCTAAGAAACACTAACCATGTGTGATAAATATATCTTGCCGGTTCACTGGCATGAAGCGCGTGGTTGACCGCACACTCGATATGAAGGACTTCCGTTTAATGCTAATCTTTAACATGAACATAATTGGGGCGCTTTCAATTTTTCTCCTGATAATTGCTTCTCCTGTCAGCGCACAACGTGCGCCCGATGTGAGCGCACAGCTTGCGCCGGACGATTGCTCGTGGCAATCAGGAGGTGGGTCGCGTAGCGGGTCGCGTAAAGCGCTAAAGCTACGCACTGCCGATGAAGGCAAGAGCTATACTAAGTACAATCGAGGAAGGGCGATCACCATTGACCAGTGGTTTGAATTTACCTGCGGGCTTGACGGGCTTGTCCCGCGAGAAATTCCCGTAGATCAACCAATCAAAGATGCCGAGACTATCCGCGTGACGCTGCGCGGCTATGTGCTGGCCGCAAGGTTCATGCGCGATGGGGACCATGATATTAATGTTGAGCTTGGCGCAACGCCTGACTGGAACACAGATCATGTGGTGGTTGAGATGTCAGCCGGGACTCAGTACTGTGCCGCACGCAAGGCGCTCTGGAAGTTGGTTAGAAAAGACGGATGTCAGGAAGACCAGTGTATCCTGCGAAAGCCCGTCGAAGTTTTAGTCACAGGATACGTTTTGATTGGTAATCCGCCGCAGGGTGTGACGGACTACTGTCACTTAGTAGCCGGTAGAGGAATGCGTAAGGGCGAACAGGCGGGTCGTGTCCGTGGACTATGGCGACTTCAGCCCGTTCTATCGGTCAAAAAAATCTAGTGGCCCGGCTTAGACCGCGCCATCTAACATCGCGTTATCCAAATCCGAATGTTGTCAATCCACACGAGTAAAGTGATTTGCGGGACTGCGTTCTCAAGCGCTGCTCAGGAAGCGCTATGAGCTAACCTGCTGTGCTGCCGAGCAACTGGCTCAACTTTTTACTGTAGTCATCAACATTATCACGCTGGATGACAACCGTTGGGATGAAGATCGTTTTATTCTGTGGGATTACCGAACGGTCGCCTCTCAGAATCTTCGCTGCCGTTTGAACCGCCTGATAGCCGTATTCAAACGGCTGCTGCGCTATGGTCCCGAAGATCGTCCCTTCTTTGATGCCGTTGAGTGTTGCACGGTCGTCGTCGAAGCACACGATCTTGATCTTGCCGAGCTTATTCTCAGGTCCCAGCGCTTCCAAAATTGCTGGCCCATTGTAGGACCACAAACCAACCATGCCAGCTATGTCCGGATACTTCTTCAGCGTTTGAAAAGCATTTTCTCTGGCACGAGTTGGATCGGTGTCGTCAGTCAGAAGGTCTATGATCTCTACTTTCGAGCCTTGCAGCGATTCCTTCAGTCCATCGAATCGCTCTCGTGCATTCTGTACCTCGCGCTTGCCGACGAAGACCATGATCTTTCCACCTTGCGGCAGAGCTTTCTTGACGAGTTCCCCGGCCTGGCGTCCGGCGGCACGGTTGTCCGCGCCGATATACAGCGTGCGGTCGCTATCCGGTGCGTCGCTGTCCTGAGTGATGACCAAAGCCCTCTTCGCCGCGTCGTTAATCACCTTCTTCTGGCTGACAGGATCACTCGGACTGATGGCAATAGCGTCAGCATCATCACTGTCGAGCGCCTGCCGGATGAGCCGATCCTGCTCCTCTGTCGTTCCTTCATTGGTGGTCTTGAAGGCGACTTTCACATCGCTCAGTTCGGCGTCAGCCTTCTCGCTACCCTTACGCACGATCTTCCAGAAGTCGGAGTTGGCGTTGGTAATGAAAGCCACCGTTTTTACCGCCTTCGGAGGTTTAGGCGGCGAGGAGCAACTGAGAGATAAAGCGAAAATGAAGGACAGTAGACATACGAACTTATGTTGAACTGATCTTTCCATGACTGGAATCTCCTGTGAAAGAACCGGCCGTTGTTAGCATCAATGGAAATCTACTCAATGAGCAATCTAACTGTTATTCGATTGCGGAAATGACGCTGCGCTTTATATCACCGCTCAAATCCTGGGACAAGGACTTTTTAGGCAAGATCAACTTTAGACAATAAAAGCGGCGGGCCTGTTCTCACCAGATAGCCCGCCGCTCTAGTCGCGCAACCTCATCCCTCGCAAATCAAGCTGCACGCTTCAACGGACGTAACTCCATCTAATTTCAACGGCTCTCTCAAATTTGACGGCGCAGGATTAGCTCCTTCAAGCTCACCGGAAGAACCGGCATTTTCCCGGCCTGAAAACTTCCTATTGCTTTCCCACAGGAGATGTGGCATACTCTTATTGGTTTCCCATAGGAGGATTATGAGCAACACATCCGATGTCTGGCGAGGCACACTCGCCCTCATGGTATTGAAGACTCTGGAAATGATGGGTCCCATACACGGCTACGGGATTGGCCGCCGGATTGAGCAGACCAGCGGCCACCTCTTATCTATCAACCACGGGACACTGTATCCGGTGCTCTTGAAATTGGAGCAGGAGGGATACGTTGCCTCCGAGTGGGGCCTGTCTGACAGTAATCGCAAGGCTAAGTACTACAAACTCACGCGCGCGGGCCGCAAGAAACTCGAAAGAGAGACGCGGGAATGGGAGCAGACAACCGCTATCCTCGCCCGCTTCCTATCCCCTGAGGAGAAGCTTTCATGATCATCAGACGACTCCGCGCAGGGTTCGTGCGACTGGGCGGACTATTTAATAAAGAGCGGCGCGAGCATGAGCTGGCCGAAGAACTGGAAGCCCATCTCCAAATGCACATCGAAGACAACCTGCGCTCCGGCATGACCCCCGAAGAGGCGCGACGCGACGCACACATTAAGCTCGGTGGCGTTGAAGCGACCAAAGAAAGATACCGTGACCGGCGGGGCGTGCCAGCCCTTGAAGACCTGATACGGGATATTCGTTACGCCCTGCGTATGATGCTTCGCAGCCCGGGTTTCACGGCAGTGGCCGTACTCACGCTCGCGCTCGGCGTCGGCGCAAACACGGCCATCTTCAGTATCGTCAACGGCGTGCTGCTACGCCCCTTGCCATACCCGGAACCGGATCGCCTGGACATAGTGTTCCAGCAGAACAACTCGATGAGCCGGTTCGGCATCTCCGTCGCCGATTTTCAGGGGATAGAAAGAGAGTATTCAAAGATTGGCAGCGTCACAGCCTTTACGCACCGTGCCGTCACCTTAACCGGCGGGGAGCATCCAGAGCAGATCAAAGCCACTTTCGCAACCGCAGCATTCTTTAAGACTTTGGAAGTTAGCCCCGCGCGCGGTCGCACGTTTGTGCCGGACGAAGACCATCTTGAAAAAGAGCCTGTCGTCGTCATCAGTCATGGTTTCTGGCAGCGTCATCTGGCTGGCAATCCTCAAATAATCGGACAACGGCTGACGTTGGACGGCGTCGGCTACACCGTCATTGGAATTATGCCGCAGAGCTTTGTCGCCCCGACAAGAATGAATCCTGATCTCTGGCCGATTCTACAGTTACAGACACCGAAGCGACGCGGCCCTTTCACTCTGAGCGTCATTGCCCGTCGCAACAATGGTGTGAGCGAACAGCAGGGTCAGGAGGAGCTTCAGAGGATTGCGCGCAATGTGTTCACACAGTGGTCCCACACCTTCCCGGATGAGAAGGCAACTTACGTCTCGATGCCGCTCAAGCAAGCCCTCACCGGCAACATCCGAACTACATTACTGATTTTGTTCGGCGCGGTTGGCTGTGTGCTGCTGCTGGCATCAGTCAATGTCGCTAATCTACTGCTGGCTCGCGCCAGCACGCGACAGCAGGAGATAGCGATTCGCGCTGCGCTCGGGGCAGGCCGCCTTCGATTGGTGCGGCAACTGTTTACGGAGAGCTTGCTGCTGGCAATCCTCGGCGGCGCGGCAGGGCTGCTGTTTGCAGTGTGGGGCGTTGACATGCTGGTGGCATTGAGTCCGGGGACCATTCCGCGCGTGGACCAGGTGAAGGTGGACGGCTTCGTGCTGGGCTTTGCCGCGCTCGGCACAGTTCTCAGTTGTCTGGTCTTCGGCCTCGTGCCCGCTCTCTATAATGTTAATCCCGATCTGGGCGAGCCACTCAAAGGCGGAGGCCGTGGCAGCGCGGAAGTTCCGGGCCGTCGGCGTTTGCGCGACATACTGGTTATTACAGAGTTTGCTCTGGCATTGCCGCTGCTTGTCGGGGCGGGCCTGATGCTCAATAGCTTTATGCGACTGCAACAGGTGAATCCCGGCTTCGACCCTGATCATCTACTGACTATGCAACTCCCGCTTCCCGCTCTGAAGTATCCGAAGACGGAGCAGGCGGTCAACTTTCATAAGGAGATGTTGCGAAGGATACAAACGATGCCGGGCGTTCAATCGGCGAGCATCTCTACGGACCTCCCACTCGAAGGCGGGCACACGAATGATTTCAGCCTTGAGGTTCGTCCGACGCCTACGGGCAAATCGGCGGATACCGCAGAGTTCTTCTCCGTCAGTCCTGAATACTTTCGCACATTGAGCATTCCTTTACTGAAAGGACGCTTCCTCTCTGAGCAGGACAACGAGAAGGCTCCGCCGGTGATGGTCATCTCCGAGTCTATGGCAAGGCGCTACTTCCCGGGCGAAGACCCCATCGGGATGCGGCTTAAAACCGGAGGATGCACGGAGTGCGAATGGACCACTATTGTCGGCGTGGTGGGAGACGTGAAGAATAATGGACTAAACACTGAAGACGACTCGGCCATGTACTGCCCCTTTGTTCAAGAGGACGCTAACATTCGGATGATGACTCTGGTGCTGCGCACAGAGAGTGACCCGGCAAGCTTTGTCCCTGCCGTCCGCCGTGAAGTGAATGCCGTTGATCCTGATCTCGCGTTGGCGGATGTCAGGACTGTGGACCAGTTAATGTCTGAAACGCTCGGACAATCTCGCTATCGAGTAGTGCTGCTCGGGATTTTTGCAATAGGCGCGCTCATTCTGGCGGCGGTAGGAATTTACGGTGTCATTGCCTACGCCGTCAGCCAGCGGACGCGCGAAATTGGAATCCGCATCGCGCTTGGGGCCAGAAAACGGGACATCTTCAGGTTGGTGGTGTGGCACGGGATGATCCTAAGTAGCATCGGTGTCGCCATCGGTGTGGGGGCGTCGCTCGCTCTGACACGCTTTCTGTCGAGCCTGCTTTACGGCGTGAGCAGCACAGACCCCTTGACGTTCACGACTGTGGTGCTTCTCTTGATCGGCGTCGCGTTGCTGGCCTGCTCCGTCCCGGCCCGCCGCGCGACACGCGTGGACCCGCTGATTGCTCTGAAGTACGATTAAGTAGCTTTCGCTCTCAGCAGTCATTTTAGAGCTATTGCCACGGCGCAACTGTTGCGCGTGCCTCTCTCAACTCATGTTCATAAATTCAGTGCGGAGCGCGGATTAGAAAAGTAGTTTTCCAATCGTTCAAAATACCGACCGACATGCAGACCGTCCATCAGGGCATGATGCACCTCGACTGAGACGGGCATCATCGTTCGGCCCCCATCTTCGCGATACTTACCGAACGCGATTTTAGGAACCGATTCCTGTCGCCCCCCTTTTCGCGCGTGGGTGATGCTGGTAAATGTGGCCCAGGGGATGACGGAGTGGTAAATGAGATCGTCTTGTTCGGCGCGCTCATATAGCTGAACCCCTCCGGCTTTGGCGCTCTCGATAGTCGCTTTGGCGCTGGTCTGAAAGACATCGAAGTCTTCCGTATAGTCGAAGTAAGCGAAGGTGAAGTTTTCGTCGGCCAGTAAAAGAGTCGTTCCCGCATGGATGCGGTCATGTACGAGCACCTGCTCGCCGCGAAGCCTGTAACGGAACGGCTCGACTTCGTTAGCTGCCTTGATTGAGAAAAAGTGGTATGCGATGAAGAAAGAGATGTTCTCCATCGCGCGCGTCAGGCCAAGCAGTGGCGTGACATCAATATTGACGCAGATATTGAAGAACGGATTATGATAGCTCTTGAATAACTCGAACTGCTGGCGACGGCTCCAGGTCTCAACCTCTAAATATCTGGACATATTATCACCCGCCTGCCCCAAAATATTTTCTTCAATGAGCTTCATCTTTTTTCAGAGCAAGCCACGTC
>JBAWGU010000415.1:0-10786 GCA_049593215.1 Pyrinomonadaceae bacterium | reverse complement strand
ATATAGCTCCCGCCGCTACGCACTTCGTCTATCTGCACTAGATCGCCGGAAACAATTTTAACTCGCGCGCCGATGCCGTCACGATTGCTCTTGACGCCGACGGTTTTAATCAGCACGGAATTATTCGCGTTGCCGCCGTCGTTACGCAAGAGTTGCGGAGTGTTATCAAGATCGTTGACTACCAGATCAACATCGCCGTCATTATCTATATCTCCGAAGGCGACGCCGCGACCAACGCGCTTTTCCATCAACGGCGGGCCGAGTTGCTCTGCTATCTCCGTGAACGTCCCGTCACGATTGTTTTTATGAAAGAGCTTGCGCTGGCGATAGTTTTCAAGCTGCGGATAGACGTGGCCGTTGGCGATAAAGAGATCAACCCACCCGTCATTGTCATAGTCGAAGAATTTTGTTCCCCAGCCGACGAAGGGCAGAGTCATCTCGGCGACCTTCGCGGCATACGCAACGTCTGTGAAAGAGTTGCGGCCATCATCACGATAGAGCGTGTTGTACTCGTCTGCAAAGTTGGTTACGAAGAGGTCCAGCTTTCCGTCGTGGTTGTAGTCGGCGACGGTGACTCCCATGCTTCCCTGCTCACTGCCGTTTTCGTTGACCGCCGTCCCCGAAGTGAATCCAATCTCTTTGAATGTGCCGTCGCCGTTGTTGTGATAGAGAAAGTTGGGCGTCGAATCGTTGGCGACGAAAATATCTGTAAAACCGTCTTCGTCAAAGTCGCTGCAAATGGCGGACATGCCGTAGTAGCCGTCAGCGTCCGCGACGCCAGCCTTCTTTGAGACATCCGTGAACGTGCCGTCGCCGTTGTTGTGATAGAGCGAATCGCCCGCTCCGGGCAAGCCCCTCGGACCACACTGCACGGGCACACCCTTGTACTGGCATGTGCGTCCCTTGCCGAATTCGGGCAGGTGGTTGATGTCAAAATCAACGTAGTTGGGGACGAACAGATCAAGCTTGCCGTCGTTGTCGTAGTCCAGAAAGGCAGCCCCCGTTGACCAGCGAGGGTCGCCCACGCCCGCAGCTTTTGTCACATCCGTAAACGTCCCGTTGCCGTTATTCTTGAAGAGATGGTTTGGTCCAAGACAAGTGACATAAAGATCGTCGCGGCCATCGTTGTTGTAATCGCCGACGGCTGCGCCCATGCCCCAGCCAACATCGCCCAGGCCGGATTTGTCCGTCACATCAGTAAACGTGCCGTCGCCGTTGTTGTGATAGAGCGCGCTCTTAGTCTTACCGCCGGATTTTACAAGGTCAACGGTGACAGAGTTGACGAAGTAAATATCCTGATAGCCGTCGCCGTCGTAATCAATGAGGGCGACGCCTCCGCTCATGGATTCGACCAGATACTTCTTTTCAGGCGAGGCGACGTGTCTGAACGTGATGCCTGCTTTCTCTGTAATATCCGTAAAGCGAATGTCATTGGGTGGAGTGGCAATTACCGGGGAGATGAAAAAAAGTTGGATGACTGATAGCGCTATCAGTCGGACTGTTTTTGGGGGCAAAACCGGCTACCTCTCTTGAAGCTTACGGGTTCGTGTTCATCTGCTGGCTGGCCTGATTGCGTTCCTTCTCCTGAAGCCGTTTGGAGATTTCAAGTTGGCCTTCGCCCTCTGCTTTGCGCCCGGCAGCAAGGTATGCGCGCCCGAGTTGATAATGAACGTGCGGCTTGTCAGGATCAAGTTTCGCTGCCGTCTCAAGATGCTCGACGGCCTCTTTGGTGTTCCCCTGTTGGAGCAGAGCCTTGCCAAGCTCGTAATGCGCGTCTGCGAAATCAGGCTTGAGCGTGATGACTTCCCGCATCGCTTTTGTGCCGCGCTCGTAGTCCTGTCGCGCGAGCAGAACGAACGCGAGATGATAGCGTGCCTGTAGGTCGTTGGGATTCAAAGCCAGCTCGCCTTCAAACTCTTTCACTGCTTCATCAAACTTTCCGGCCTTCAGGTAAGTCAATCCTGAGTAGTAGTGAGCGAGCAATGTTTTATTATCGAGCGACAGTGCCGTCTTTAATTCTTCGAGCGTTCGAGCGGTGTCGCCCTGCCCGTAGTAAGCCTGACCGAGAAGGATGTGAAGCTGCGGGCTGTTGCCGTTCATCAAGACCATCTGCTTGATGACGCGATCAGCCGTCTCCTGTTTGCCCTGCTTGATGAGCGATACTGCAAGCGTGTAGTAGAGAGCAGGCTCGTTTGGTTTTGAAGCGACAACCGCGCTCAACATCTCGGAGGCTTTTGCATAATTCTCTAACATGAAATAACTCAGCCCCAATAGTTGCCTTGCCTGAATGCTGTTTGGATGAGCGGTTAATTCTCTCTCAAGCGGCGCGACAGCATCTTTGTATAGCTCTGCTTTGAAGGAGGCCAAGCCAAGATTCATATCAACGCCTTCGAGTTGCGGATTCCATTTAGCAGCCATCCCAAACTGCTCTGCTGCCGCGCGGAAATCCTGACGCTCTGCGCGCAGCAGACCGATATTGTTATGCGCGCTCGAAATTACTTTTGAGTAGTAAGCCTCGCCGTTCTTCAAATCCGCTCTCGTCTTTTCATCCGGCGCGCTGGATTCGGCAATGAGACCCTGAACTTCGACCAGCTCAGGAAACTTAGTGTTTTGCTCGCGCAAGTCGGGCGCGCTCAGATACTCCTCAGTCTTGTTCTTATCTCTGGCGATAGATTTGGATTTAAGCTCCGCCGCAATCTGGACCTCTTTCGCGCCCTCTTCCTTTTGACCCGTTTTGATTAAAGATTGGCCGAGACGATAATGCGCGGTGGTCACTTGATAATCGTTGTGGCTCAGGAAGGGATTGAAGGCGATGGCTTTTCTGAGAACCTCAACAGCTTTGTCGTGCTGCTCTACGGCTTGATAAGCCTGCCCCAGATAAAAGTAGGGGTCGGGATTACGGGGCTGGCTCTGCGAAGCTTTCTGAAGGAAGCTGATGGCGAGGTCCCATTTTCTCTCTGTGATGTGGAGGATGCCCAGATAATAGTTGGCAAAAAATTCGTCCGGGTGCGCTGACAATTCCACTTTGAACTCTTCCGCCGCATCATCAATCTTTGCCGCTCCGTACTTCAGCAGATAAGTGAGGCCGAGATAATAGTGCGCGCGCGGGAAACGCGGATCGAGGGCGATGGCCTTCTTGAACTCTTCTATCGCTTCAGGCAAAAAATCCGTCTCTCTGTAGGCGCGGCCAAAGATAATGTGAAGCTGCGGTCGTTCACCGAGTTTCGCAAGCATCGAATCATAAATCTTCTTGGCGGGCGCGAGTTGTTTCTGTTTGAGAAAGGAGAGCGAGAGCGTGTAGGCGATGTCGTAATCTGCGGGCGCAAGTTTGAGGGCAGTTTCAAGCTCGCTCGTTGCCTTCACATTTTCACCGAGCATGAAATAGGTCTTGCCGAGCAGGTGGTGCGCGCCCGTGCTCTGAGGGTTGAGGGACAAAGCTCTGTTGAGAGGCTCTAAAGCTTTCTTGTATTGCTCTGCATCGAAGTAGGCAATCGCTAAATCTATCAGCACCTCTTGAGAGTCTGGGCGGTAAAGAGCGGCGGATTCGAGCGCGGGGATAGCCTGCTGATAATTCTTCTGCGCCGAATAGATTTTTCCGAGCTTGCCGTAGCCTTCGGCGAGAATCGCAGTGTATTCGATTTCGGCGGCGGCAAAATTGCCCGCGCGCCTGTGCGCTTCCGCCGCTTCATAATGTTGTCGAAGCGAATCTTGAGGCGTTTGAAAAGCGACGAGCAGAACTAAGAGAGGGAGAAAGGTCGAGCGTAAATACATAGTCACCCTAGCTTCTACGTCCCCGAACAAAAATCTAGACGGAGGGCCGAATTGCTTGCAGCCCTCCGTCTTCTGTATTCAGCTAGGCTGAACTATATCAGAAATTGAACTTGAAGCCGAACTGTATCTCGCGCGGTCCACGCGTAGAACTCGCCCGGCCAAAGCCCGAGTTGCTCAAGTTGTTCTCAATTCCACCCGCAGCCACGCTATTGTTCTGCGCGCGGAAATTGACCATGTTGAAGATATTGAACATCTCTGCGCGGAACTGAATGCCGTAACGCTCTTTAAATTTCCAGTTCTTTGCCAGCGAGAAGTCAATGTTTTTAATCCCCGGCCCACGAACCGAGTTGCGTCCGAGACTTCCGACACGTCCCTGAGCAGGTATCCTGAATGCTGCCGGATTGAGAATCTGCACAGGGTCGCCCGGAGTATTTAGATAAAGAGGCACTCCCGCAACAAGGTCTGGTCGCTGTGTCGTAGCTCCCTGCTGGCCCGAAGTGTTCACTCCCGAAAGAATGTTCAGAGGTGTGCCGCCGAGGAAAGAGGCGATGGTGTTAAATTGCCAGCCTCCAAAGACAGCATTTCCTACCGGCCCCCATCTCCTGAAATCCGGCAAGCCGTAAGTTGCGTTGAAGACGAACATCTGTCTTCGATCAAGGTCTGCATCGCCTTTGTCCAGATCGTAGTTGAAGACATCCGTCGTCGCGCTCACATAGGATTGAGTCGGGACATTACTGATGGTGTGCGCCCAGGTGTAAGCGACCTGGAAAGCAAGCCTGTCAGAGAAGCGGCGATTGACCCAGACCTGTAGAGCATGGTAGCTGGAATCGCCCGTTGACTCGTCCCTCGTCACGTTGTTTGTCAGATTCGGGAAGCGGCGATACTGGTTGATTAAAGCTCCCGGAGGATTCGGGCCTGCTGCCGCAACTATCGCTCTTCCGGCGGGAGTCACATCATTGTAGTTCCCGTTGATTAAACGCCAGAGGTGCAGGCCATGGTTGCCGATGTAAGAAACTTCAGCGACCGTGTTCTTCAAGACCTCGCGCGAGACAGTCAAGTTCCACTGCCAGCTCTCCGGTGGCTTGAAGTTCGTATCAACCGAATTGATAGTTCCGACACCGACAGTCTGATTTTGCAGGCCGGGCTGTATCGTGTCCAAACTACGACATGGCGTTGAGCAATCGGCCAGCGTCAGCGCGCCGCTCTGCCAGCCTGAATCCACAGACCTGATCCACGGAGGATTACTCGCCTCTCTGAGCAGAGCCGCGATCACATTTGAACGGCTGATGTAGCGTCCAAACCCCAGACGAACTGCTGTCTTGCCATCACCCTTCACATCCCACGCAAGGCCGACGCGCGGCTGGAAGCCGCCTTTATAAGTGTTCACCAGTGCGCGCGGTAAGCTTCCCGGGTTAGTGGCCTGAACAAAACCGCTAGCGAGGTTCTTGCCATCGTAGAGTTCAGGAATCCAGTTAGTGATTTTGTTATCCTTTGCATAGGACGGCGGGAACAGCGAATAGCGCATTCCCAGAGTGAGTGTGATTCTAGGGCTAAACTTCCATGTGTCGTTGGCGTAAATCTCAAAATCATGCCAACGGCCCAAAGTGGTTTGCTGGCCCTCGACTTCACTGTATTCAACAATGGGCAAGTCTTTGTAAAGCGTCTCGGCAATCACATTGTTCGTGCGTGCGCCGGTCGTCTGAATGATGTAGAGACCGCTGTTGCCGTTCGGCTGCTCGTTCTTGATGTTGTGGCTGGCGAGCGCGCCGACCTTAATATCGTGGCTGCCAATCACTTTGGAAAAATCATCTTTCCAGATGAAGAGGTCTTCGTGATTTTCCCACGGAGCCTGATGCCAGAGCGTGGGATAACCGCCCGGCGCCCATGAGAAAGTAGGTGCGCCTGTGCCCGCCGTACGCGGGAAGACCGTCGGGAACTTGGAGGCAATCTCATCGTTGAGCGCCTTGCTCTCTGCGCTGGTCCCAACAAAGATGTCGTTGCCTGCGCGCGAGAACTGGAATTCGTTCACCGAAGTTGAGTTGATAGTGTTCGTCAGTTTGACGGCGAAACTACGACTGGGTTGATCCCAATCAGAGCTTAGCGTCGGGAAGGGAGCATCGCCCCAGAAGTTGCCCGCAGCATTTCCGTGCGTCCACTTCTCTCTGATATAGCGCACCATCAGGCTCATCTTGCTGGTGATATTGATGTCACCGCGAATCAGGTCCTGACGCGTGTCAACAGGCTCTGACGGCGCTCCAATCCATTTCGTTCCGGTCGGATCGTTGGGAAGCGGATACGCCTTGAGCAGCGCAAGACCTGCGGGGCTGAGTAGGTTTGCCGGAATTTTATTGCCGGGGAAGCAGTTGGGGTCCGAAGGGTTAGGACCGGGAGTTGTGCATAGCCCTGCGCCCGGGCGATTCGGCAAAGGGCCACTCAGGATATTTCCGCTAAAGTCTCCGACTCTCTCTGCCGCAGTGGGAACCAGACTCAGTGGAAGAGCCGTGCCGCGCCGCTCTTTTCTCCACTCTTCAGACCAGAAGAAGAAGATTCTGTTCTTCTTGATCGGGCCGTTGAAGTTGAATCCAAAGTTATTGTACTTGACCTTGCCTCTTTCCTGTCCCGCGCTATTCAGAAAGAAATCGTTGGCATTCAATCTGTCGCTGCGCATGAACTCAAAGGCTGTGCCGTGAAAATCGTTGCCGCCGCCTTTCGTCACCAGATTAATCACAGCGCCCTGCGCCTGACCATACTCCGCGCTGAAACTATTGCGCTCAACTTTGAACTCCGCAATCGCATCTATCGAAGGAAAGACGAGCAGCGTCGCGTTTGAACCCACGTCCATGTTGTTGACGCCGTCCACCGTCCACATATTTGTGTTTGACTGGTTGCCGTTGACGGACACGTCAACGTGAGAGTCGAGTCCGGTGCCGCGCGTGCCGAATGCGCCGCCTTCGTTCGGGGCCGAGAAGCCCGGTATCATCGTCACCAACGCGGCGTAGTTGCGACCGTTCAGTGGCAACTCCGTCACCTGCTTCTCTGAAACCAGACTGCTGACATCTGCTGTGCGTGTCTCGACAGGCGTCGTATCGCCAGTCACATTGACGACTTCATTAACCTGCCCGACTTCAAGATTCAAATCAATGGTCAGCTTATCGCCGACGTGCAGGTCCACTCCGCTGTTGACCGTCTTCTTAAACCCTTTCGGAGCCGCGCTCACAGTGTAGCGGCCCACAGCCAGACTCGGAGCGGAATAGAATCCATCATCATTTGAGACTGCCGTGCGCGTGGTTCCCGTCGCCTCATCCATGATCGTGACTTCGGCTTTAGGAACGGCAGCCCCCTGTGGATCACGCACAGTTCCGCTGATGCTGCCAACTGTGCTTGACTGCGCATGGACGCCGACGAAGAGGCCCATTGCCAGCAAGAACAGCAGCGCTTGTAATCCAAGCTTCTTCTTCATAAACGCATCTCCTCGTTTCTGTGCTCAAGTCCTTCAACTGTCCAAGAGTTCTCATCAACCAATGCTTTTAGTTGATCACGTACAGCGTAAGACCTCATCGAATCAAACCACGCGAGACGGCTTCCTCAGAAGCGTCTCTCGCGTGCATAAGGTAAGAGGACCGCCTGACATCACACGTCTCTCGTGATTACTCTCTTAACAGCAGGTAGAACTAAATTAAGGGTTGTCGGCTTGTCAGGAAACAAGCCACGTTTCATGAACACCCGGATGAGCCTGTCAATTCAACGCAGTCTAACGAGGGGAAGTACGTTAATCAGACCAGGCCATCTCTTGATCTTTGGAGAAGCAAGCCTCTCGCTCGCGCCGAGCATGAGAGCATATACTCCTCTGCTGTCCCTAAGATTGGCTCTAAACTATCCGATGATAGCTCGCCCCCTTAGATCACAAACCCATGGCGACTGAAACTTTTTAGTAGACTTAAAGACTTAACCAGATACTTTGTTGCACGACCTAGCAAAAGGTTTAATACTAATCGGCCCGCTTGTCAAGAAAAATTTTCTTAAGGCGATTACTTTTAACACTTAGAGGCAAACAAAGTTGTCTTTGACAACAAAGTCTGCGGCTCTTCAGGTAAAGGAGACGGGAGCAAACTTGGCGGCGAGGACGAGGCTGAGCGCGCCCATGAGGGTCGGCTGCGCTCCGAGAGTGGAAGCGATAACTCGCGCGGGCGGCAGGCCGCGACAGATGCTTTCCTCGACTGCCGCTTTAATATCGTCGGCAATCAAAGACCAGACACGCACGACGGGGCCGCCGACAATGACAGCTTCGGGCGACAGCCCTTGAATCAGATTTGCGATGCCGATGCCGAGATAGTGCGCCGTCTCTTTCAAGGCAGAGCGCGCCACTCCCTCACCCATCAGCGCACGGTCAATGAGCTGGCCGAAGTTGATGTTGGCCCGGCCATTCGCTGTACGCGACAATTTCGCGTAACGCGCAAGCGCGGCGCGCTCAGACGAGAAGGCTTCCCAGCAGCCGCGACTTCCGGCAGCGCAGGCGATAGGCGCACCCTCTCCAATCGTCATGTGGCCGAACTCGCCTGCGGCTCCGCCTTCGCCTCTATAGACCTGCCCGTCAAAGACGATGCCTGTGCCAACGCCGTCTTCGATTAAGACCATGATGAAATCGCGCACTTCGCGTATTTCAGGACGACCGAACCAGAGTTCCGCCAGCGCGGCTGCGTTGGCATCATTGTCCGCGCTCACTGCAAGTCCGGTCGCGGCTCTAATCTCTTTTGAGATTTCCAGATCGCGCCACTTGAAGTGCGGGATGAAAAGCGCGTTGCCAGTCTCCTCATCCACCAGTCCGGGCAAACTCACGCCGATGCCCTCTATCGTTCCTTTATTTTTCTTGATGAGCTTGAGCGCGTGCTTGATGATGAGCGAGATGGTCTTTTCAGCGTCGGGGTCTGTGGGAAACTCTTCCTGCTCAAGCACGCGACCGGCTAAGTCGCTGGTGGCGACAATGGTTCGTATCGTGCCGAGGTCAACGCCGATTGCCACAGCGTCTGCTGTGCGAAGGGAGAGCAGAATCGGAGGGCGACCGCCTGTGGATTCACCGCAGACCTCTTCAATCAACCCGCCAGCTTTCAACTCATCAACAATCAGCGAAACGGTAGAGCGTTGCAGAGCCGTCTCCTGCGCGATTGCCGCGCGAGAGATGGGGCTTCGTTCGCGCACGTAATTAAGCACGATCTGGCGATTGATGTCGCGGATCGTGTTCGAGCGCGCAACGTTAGCTTTTTTAAGATCAATTCGTCGCATAACAATGCGAATCAACGCGAGGTAGAATCACGCCACTTCGCGGCGGGATAATTTTCATCAGAACTAACTTCCAACTTGAGAGCAGAACTTTGCAACGCACACTCTGAGGTTATTAAGTAGTACAGGTGAGACTCCTAGTCAACACTTTTATTTTTTGCGTGACAAATCAGTTTGGAACCGGAGAGTCTGGCTTGACGATGCGAATCCAGTGGTCTGTGAATTCTGCGTGCGTCTCCGGCACTAAGACCTTCGGCATGTGGCACGACGCGCACTGCTGCCTGCTCACAGGGCAGGCGGGCGCGTTGCGTCTCTCCGTCTTCGCTTCTTTAACGCTGGTGAGATGGCAGGCGAGACACTTTGAATCGTAAAAGGCCGTGTCATGTTCCAATTTATCGTGCGGGTTGTGGCAGGCGGTGCAACTGATGCGCGGATCGTTCTTGAAATGACCGGGGCTGTTGAAGATTCTGTAGGGCTGGAAGCGTATGTTGTTGATGCCGCCCTGTCCCGGCATGAGCATGACGTTATCGAAGCTTCTATGGCATGAGCCGCAGAACTCCTGCATCAGATCGAACGCGTCCAGTTTTCCGGGATTGAAAATTTGCAGGCTCTTAAAATCCTTCGCCCTGACTGCGGCGAGATGTTTTTCGCCCGGCCCGTGACAGGCTTCGCAGGCAACGCCCGGAGTCAGTTTATCCAGTTGCAGTTGAGAGCCACTGACGGCTGCCGTCGAATGGCAACTGAAACAACCCTGCGCATCAGAAGGGCTGAGCACGCGACCCAGAGCATCTTCCAGAGACGCTGGCTCCGTGTGCAGATGCCCTGTGGTGAAGTCCATATTCCGAATGCCGGGATAATAGCTGATGCGGCTTTCGTAAAGCGCGCCGTTGTGCCGGAAGACATAAGTCTGACCGACCACGCCCTGCCCGAAGCAATAGAGGATGGGTTCGGAAATTTCTTTATCGCCGTCGCTGACTGTGTAGATACTGCGATTGCCCTGCCGCGTAATCTGGTAGGAGTAAGCGCCGTTGCGGAATGACAGTTTCGTGTTCTTCTTTAAGACTTCGCAATCGGCCACAGTTTCCAGCGCGTGCGCCATCGGAGTGGCAGACCAGTTTGCAGACTCCTGCGTGTGACACTGCGCGCAAGCGTTGCTGCCAACATAGCGTATGCCGAAAGCTTCGTGCGAGGGTCGCCATTTTGACAGAGGACTGTTGCCCTGCGTCTGGTCCTGACCGTGCAGGGCGCGCGGACTCCACAGGCAGACAACGGCGCAGAGCGCAAGGGCTGCAAGTGCAAAAAATTTCTTAAGGCTATTCTGAATCACTTCACTACTGCGGAGCGTGTACTCTTTGAATTCCCAACTCCGTCCGAACGAGATAGGGTTGACACGTCTGTCAAAATGGCGTTGGCGGTTGCGAGCCGCGCTGGGCTTACTCGCATTTCGGCACGCCCATCTTTTACAGCAGAACGCAGAGAAAGCAAAACAGAAAATTTAATTTCGCAAACCCACAGCGAGGCAATAAGTGAATCCAACAAAATCCCTCTTTGGCATTCTGGTCCTTCTATTAGCGATTCTTCAGAGCGTTCATGCTGAGCCTACAGACGTTGTGAGAGCATCGAAGATGAAAATCTATCTGCATCAAGGCTGGCAGTTTCGTGAAGCGGGAAAGGACGCATGGCATACGGCAACAGTTCCCGGCTGCGTGCATACAGACCTGTTGAGCAACAGGCTGAT
>JBAWGU010000414.1:0-3026 GCA_049593215.1 Pyrinomonadaceae bacterium | reverse complement strand
CCGCCCGCTACCGCAGGCGGTACTGACTTAAATTAACCTTCACCGTCTGGAGATTTGAGATCGCTGATGAGCACAACGTCGCTGGTGACTGTGCCGCGCGCGCAGGCGAGTTGGCGTCCGTCGCGTGTCCAGTCGAACCAGAAGATTTTATCCATCTGAAAATCCGTCAACTGTTTGGGCGGGCGTCCGTCCAGCGTTTGAATCCAGACGTTGCCGATGCCGTTGCGCTCATCCGCATAGGCGAGCGCGCGCCCGTCCGCAGTCCAGCGCACAAGGTTGAGAGGCATCTCAAGAGTCTTAACGATCTCTCCGTTCTCTGCGTTCAAGAGAGCGATGCGGACGTTCTTGTTAATATCCGCTTCCCAGTAGATGCAGGCGATCATCTTGCCGTCAGGAGACAGGACAGGACGCATCACGTGTTTGGTTGTAATCTCGACAGGGTTGCCGCCTTCGACCGCGACTTTACGCAAATATGGCTGCCCCGAATTCCACGATGAGTAATAGACCCATCCTCCTGCGGGCGAGCAGTTCGGATAAGAATCGTTGTTGCCAAAGGTCGCCTGCTTCGCGTTGCTGCCGTCTGCGTTCATGCGCCAGATGTTCGGCGCTCCCGTGCGGTCTGAGACGAAGAAAATGTAGCGTCCGTCCGGCGTCACTGTCGGCATGAAATCTGAAGCGTCGTCAAAAGTCAGTTGCTTCTGATTGCTGCCGTCTGCATTCATCATCCAGATGTCGCGGTTGCCGCTCGCCTTCGACGTATAAACGACATGGTCGTCAGCCGTCCATGCAAAACTATAGTAGCCGCCCGCGCCCGAAGTTACTTGCCGACCCTCTTTATTATCTTTGCTGGCAGAGACCCAGATGTTTGAGAGTTGTTCGTACTTGATTGTGACGAGCGAATTGGAGTCGCCCGTCAGACTCACGTCCTCATAGTTGTTGAGGTCGTTGGTAATCCTGCGCGCCGTGCCTTCAGGGTAAGAGAGATACCAGACCTGCCCCTGATTCGCAGACTGTTCCTGCGCGCTCAAGACTAAGCCACTGCCGTCATCTATCCACGCAAGCTGGCCCGCGAAAGCCCAACGCTGCGACGTAAAATTTTTCTCCGAGCCGTCTGCAACCTGCACCGCCACCACGTTCATATACTGCACACCGTCCGCCATGTTCCCCGTCGTGCAGGCGATGACGTTGCCGTCAGGCGACCACACAGGAACTTGAAAGCGCGCGGGGTCTTTGCGCGAGGCGAGGCTCTTTTCATTCGAGCCGTCCGCGTTAGCGACGATCAAAGCGGACTCGCCCTTTGCAGGATAGCCGCGCGCGAAGGCTATGCGCTTACCGTCCGGCGAAAACGTGACAGGGCTGTCAATGTCAACAATCAAACGCTTCGACGCGCCGCCAAGCACAGGCACTTGATAAAGCTCATAGACGGGACGGCTACGGTCTTCCTGCCTGAGATAGTAAACGTAGTTGCCGTCGCGCGAAAAAGTCAGCGCTTCAAGAAATGCGCTCGTCGGCGGAACGATAGGCAACAGGCTCGACGTAAGAAGTTGTTTGACCCAGATGCTCTGCTGTCCTCCATCGCTCACGACATGCGCGACGTATTTGCCGTCAGGCGAGATAGCTGCGTTCGTAGCCTTGCCCGTTGAAGTGACGCGCGCAATCCGCGTCGCCATAAACGGCGTCATGCGATGGAAGGTCGGGCCATGCTTGATGAACACGTAGGCCAGCGCAGAGACGCCCGAAGCAATCACAAGGAGAAGCACGGAGAGAGTTACGAGCCGCTTGCTCTTAGACTTCTCTTTCATCTCAGCCGAACGATAGTAGGCATCATCCGTGTTGCGCGCTCGCTGCATAAAGCCTGTGCGCGCTGCGAGGTCTTCATCTGTACGCGCCCGGCCCGCGCCGTCGCTGCTTCTAAAAGTTGACTGGCCGCCGCTCGAAGTCCTGTAGCTCGCGCCGCTTCTAGCCTCCGGCGGCGTGGAACGCTCCAACTGAAACTCAAACTCCACATCCTGCTTTAAGGCGCGCAGGTCCACGAGCAAATCCTTGACCGTCTGGTAACGCTCCTCACGATCTTTCCTGAGGGCCTTGCGCAGTATTCTCTGTAGCTCAGGCAAAGCGTCCGGCAGAAAACTGGTCAGAGGCGGCGGCTCACGATCAAGCACGGAGACAATCACATCGCCCGTCGTCTCGCCTGGAAAAGGCACTTGAGCCGTGAGCATTTCATACAGCACTACTCCCAAACTCCAGATGTCCGTCCGCGCGTCGAGTTGATAGCCGCGCGTCTGTTCAGGCGACATGTAGTTCGCCGTGCCCATCACCATTCCCGGACTCGTATTGACCAGCAGCCGTGTCTGCGCTTCCGTGTCAACGCTCGAAGCCTGACGCTCTGTCGGTTTGGCTAAACCGAAATCGAGCACTTTCACAAAGCCGTCGTGGCGGAGCATGACGTTCTCAGGCTTGATGTCACGATGCGCGATGCCCTTTTCGTGCGCGGCGGTGAGGGCGGTGGCGATTTGAATGGCGATGTTGAGCGCATCCGCGAGCGGCAGGCGCGTGCGCGTGATGCGCTGCCTGAGCGTCATGCCCTCGACATACTCCATCGCAATGAAATGCGCGTTGCCTTCGTTGACAATCTCGTGGATGGTGATGATGTTCGGATGATTGAGGCCGGAGGCAGTCTTCGCTTCCTGAATGAAACGCTGCATACGCTGCTGGTCCGTAGCGATTTCTGCGGGAAGAATTTTGAGCGCAACGATGCGTTCGAGTTCCGTGTCCTGCGCCAGATAGACTTCGCCCATTCCGCCCGTCCCGAGGTGCGCGCGAATCTCGTAGCGACCCAAAACTGTTCCATCAGCTATTGCCACGCTCTTAATACGGAAGCCTGCGCCTCACGGTTGCACGTCCAACATAACAGAGATAAGCCAAAGGTCAAAAACCGCTCAAAAGATGGATTCCAGAAAAAACGAAGAATCGTTCCTTTAATTTTCGGGCGGCGAGGCGGTTGCCCGTTGCAAACTTAAACAAGC
>JBAWGU010000413.1:0-1773 GCA_049593215.1 Pyrinomonadaceae bacterium | reverse complement strand
TTCCTGCTCTTCATACTTCCACTGGTGCGGTTCCATCACCATCCGCGAAGCCTCCTGCAAATGCTCCACCTCCGCCGGAGAGTGCGCCTCGCACCGCGCGGCGCACGGCCTCAGCCGTCAATCCATAGATGCAGTGTGACGCGAGCGCATAGGCGTGCGTCGAGATTGGATACCCTGTTGGCCCTTTCGACAGTCCGAGCAAAGGCACTGCGCCTTCATCCACGACGAGCCAGAAGGCCGCGCCGAAAGGAAGCCCAATCCCTGCCGTGACCTCCGGCGCGTGTTCTGCGACTGCGCCGTACAATCCGCCGACCGCCGTGCCCAGAGAGTAGTGAACCATTGTGCCAGCGATCTTCTTTTCTCCCTTCGTCAACTTGTGCCGGAAGATGCCTTCCGAGATCAAGGAAGCAGCCTTCACCGTCGTATCATCTTGCTCCTCAGCATCACTGCCTTTCGCCTGTTCATCGCCGTCTTTCGTCTGCTGCTCTCCCTGTGCGCCACTGTGCCCGTCGCCCGGCGGCGAAGATTGCGACTGTTCGTTCGGCTCTGCCAGTGCAAACCAGACATCCTGAAATCGGTTCATCGCCCACGATGCGACTAACCCGCCAATCAAGCCTGCTGCTAAACCCTTCACAACGTCACCGCTGTGCTGTCCACTTCTCTGATTATTTCGCATCGTCTTTCTCCGAACAAAGGATCAGGTAATCCGCCAGGAGCAGCCGTCATGAGAAGGTTGCGGCAAAATTATACTCTATGCGTGGTAACGCACGGACATCTGCTTCGGTAGAATGATATATCTGGTTGAGCCGTCCTTTAGACATTCTTCGACACCGGGATTCGTGCCAGCCACAGGCACACAACGCAATTAGGGGCAACCGTTCGGCTGCCCCTAACTTGTTGGTTATCTTGATGAGCCGAGCAGGACTCGCGCCCTGCGGCATTATTAAAATAGGTCGGGTGGGACTCGAACCCACAACTCTCGCCTTAAAAGGGCGATACTCTACCATTGAGTTACCGACCTGTCCCTAGTCGCTCGATTAAACTAAGAAGCCTCCAATTCTGCTCGTAAGCAGTTTTGCGACGATGACAGTTTGCGCATCTTACCGCGCATTTAGCAATTTCCGCTTCAATGGCCTTCCAAGACCATTTCTCCTGTATCATGCAAGATATATCTTTTACCTTAATCCCTCGTACATGGTCAAATTCCAAAACAACGGGGTCGCCCTCACCGCAGTCTGAGCAAGGGTGCTTGAGTAAATAATCTAAGAGTAGCGCGGTATTTCGCTCACGCACTGCGATATTATTGATATAAACGCGCTGGACATGCTTTTCGCGGTTCTTCTCGTACCATTTTTGTTGATACTCTCGCCTGTGAGTTCGACAAAGATTATCACAGCCATCCCGTCGCGTCGAATTCTTGTTAAATTGAGAAATATCAATGTCAGCCTTGCAACGGATACAGTATTTTCGCTCCATGCATCAATACTAATTATCGTTGGCGTTTAAGTCAAAGCAAAGGTTAAAAGCTGGTTGCTCTACCCTTAAGTCTCGCAGTTATTCAATCCATTTGCCGAGCGCGGAGTCGTGGATGATGATGGTCTGGCCGCGTTCGGGGCCTGTGGAGACGAGGCCGATTTCGACGCCGATTTGGTCGGAGAGGAATTCGACGTAGCGGCGCGCGTTCTCAGGCAGTTCTTCCATGCGCGTCATGCCTTCTGTGGAACTCTTCCAGCCGGGGAGGGTGGCGTAGATGGGTTCGACGCGGCGTAGGTC
>JBAWGU010000412.1:0-11246 GCA_049593215.1 Pyrinomonadaceae bacterium | reverse complement strand
GCCGTAAATATAGAGCCGCGCCGTTGCTGGTTAGCTGCGCTGCTTCATGAACTTGCCCTCCTTGTGAATCTCCTTTCTGATTCCATAGAGAAGGTCTTGCGCTAGTATCTCCTGCGGGCGGCGAGCTACGGCTTTCAGGCAGGCGTAGCGCAGCACGTTGATGATGCTGCCGCCTGAGATCTCAAAATCCTTAGCCAACTGCTGAAGGTTCACGCCTGCGGCCAAGCGATAAGGTTTGTCTTTGAAATTGTCTTCCCACAGGCGCAGCCGTTGCTCAACGCCGGGCATGGGAAAGTGAATCGTTGATTGAAAGCGGCGCGCGAAGGCTTCGTCAAGATGAGTATGCAGGTTCGTTGCGAGAATGACTACGCCGGGAAAGTCCTCTATGCGCTGTAGAAGATAAGAGACCTGCTGGTTGGCGGCGCGGTCATTGGCGTTGCGCGATTCCGTGCGCTTGCTGAAGAGCGAATCGGCCTCGTCGAAGAAGAGAATCCAGTTCTGATGCCGGGCGTGGTCGAAGAGACTCGCAAGATTCTTCTCCGTCTCGCCAATATATTTCGAGACTACTTTGGACAAATCTATACGATAGACAGGAAGCCCCGTAGCCTTTCCAAGCAGGCTGGCTGTGAGAGTCTTCCCTGTGCCGGGCGACCCGTAAAACAGGCTGCGGAAACCGGGCTTGATACGCTTCTTCAGCATCCACTCGTTCATAAGCGTATCTTCATGACGAATCCACGCAGCGATGTCCTCAATCTCCTGTCTTGTAAGCGAGTCGAGCACCAGATCGTCCCATTCGTACATCGTGGTGATGCGCTGCGCCGGAAATTCAGGACTGAAAGGTGGATGGAATGAGCCGCCCGTCGTGAGACGTTCAAGATATTCTTGGGTGAGATGCAAGGTGGAGGAGAGAAGCGGTTCTTCCTGATGACGATGATCTAGCCGCAGAATGTTCTCTTTATAAAAATGGTGGTCGTGTCTGAATAGATGATGAAATCGCAGCCTCTCTTCAATGCTATCTCCTGCCAGAAGAAACATGGCCGTCTCTCCAGTCGGCAGAAAACCTCCGTGAGAGAGTCCCGTTACGCCGCCGAATTCCGTGAACCTGCGTTGGACAGACTGGTTCTGTATGAAGAATGGATCGAGAACGTCCGGCCTGACGTGCGGAATGTAACTGAGGATGAGCACCAGCCGTTCAGGTCGTCCCATGTTGAATCTGCGAACAATCCCGGCGTAGGGCGCTTCGCTGTTTGAGAGCGTGGGCGGCTCGATTTCGTTGAGCGGATTGGATTCTGATACTCCTTCGGCGTGCAGCTTGAATCGCAGCTCCATAATCTCGCGAAACCAGGAGATTTCGTTCTTGATACAGGTGGCATTGCTGGCGAGCGTTTCAGCGTTCATGACGCTACCAATCTGTGTAGAGCGGCTGAGGCATCCAGCGATTGTAGATGATGGAGATGCTCCAGGGAATTTGATCCACAAGAACATCAACGGTCTTACGTTGAACTCGCAGTCTCCATCCTTCATCCACGCGCTCAAGCCTTCCCTCGCGCCTGAGAAAAGTTTCCTGAAGTCCCGCGATAGAAGTGTTCGAGATGATCTTCCAGTTTGCGATCATGGATTTCAGCAGACGCTCGCAGGATTCACGCTCCTTATCGGTCGGCACGATCTCTCGTTCAATAGGAGCATTCGTCGCCACACCGCATAAGATTTTGTTCAGGACAAGCAGCGGCTCCGGCGCAGAGGTGCGGCCATCAACCATGTATTGGAGCAGATGAACGGCGCGAGATATGGTCTCTTGATTGCGAAAGCCTGTGCGACCGTCGTCATCCGTGTGAAGCATGTCCAGAGTTTGAAAGAGGTGCGGCAGAAAAGGAGCGGTCAAGACGAGGCCAGCATTGGCTATATAGAGAGGCTCTCTTGCTTCAAATTTTTCCGGCTCGGCCTCCATGCTAAAAGCCATCTTGCCGCGCACCTTGCTTGATCGCGGCTGCTTGCGCTTGTCATCCATCAGCTTGTCCATGCTCTTCGAATCTGTGGCCGTAGCGCCGCGCTCGGTTGGCGCGGGAATCTCCCATAATGATAGCAAGCCCGTTCGGTTGCTGCGCAAGGTAGCGTGCAAGCGTGCGTGGCCGGTTGCGCTGGCTAGGCGCAGAGCGTGAGCAAGCATTCCATTACACACGTCGGCGCGGTCAGAAGCTTCTGCCGATACTGCACCGTAGCGCGCTGATGTGTACTCAAAGAAATCCGCGACAAGCCGCTCCACTGAATGGTCGGCCTCAGTCCTTCTGGAAAGAAATCTTAGCAGAAATCTCCAGAACACTTTGCGCTCTGTGAGCGCCGGATTGTTTTGGGGAACTGCTTCAAGCCACGCGGAGGCCAGCACTTCAGTCGAGTCCAGCAAGGCACGGTGCCTTCGCGGCTCAAGCAGATAACTCAGGCGAACGAGCGCGGATTCAGGCAGGACTTCTATCCAACGCTCTCGCCTCCGCGAATCCGAAACCTGCCGAACGATAAAATCATAAACATCCTTTGGCGACTCCTCAAGCATTACAGCCAGCGTGTGCCGCAACGCATCGTTTGAGAGAAGATCAAGCCGTGACAACTCATCTTCATTGCTCTCTTCATGATGAGTCTGCTGCTTCTGCTCCTCTCCGAGCAGAGATGTAAAGACAGCATCACGAACAACTGAAGTCTTAGCGTGTGGCGGCAACGGCTCATCATCGTCCGCCGTGATTGCTGCCCGAAAAGCAGTTACGTGCGCAGCCGTCAGCCTGTCGTCAGTAGCCCACGCGACAACCTTTTGCAAGAGCGACTGGCGCACTTCATCTGGCAGAGGTTTTCCGAAAAGCTTCCGAAGCACTCGGATGAAGAAGTTGCTATTCAAAGGCTCTGCTTCTTCAAGAGAAAGCAGTTCGTAAAGAAGCGCGCGCCGCACGTTCTCCTCAGACGGCGAATAAGGAGCAGAAAGCATTGCTAAGCTTTGCGTCAATGCAGTCAGGATTTGAGATTCGCCCGGGCGTAGCAGCTCAAACAGGCTATCGAATAGCGGCGCGTCGCATTGCTGAATGAGCGCGCTTAACATGCCGTGCGAGCTAAGAAGCGCGCGGCAAAAGTGGCGCGCATCTTCCGTGTGCGACGCGATGAGCCCTTGCAGTAGAGCCGCCAGCGTGTGCTCGCCCGCATACGCCTTCTCACCGAATCGCAGTCTGCTTGCAATAGCAGATTTGAGAACATGCGCTTCCCATTCGTCAGGCTTTAGGGCAAGAGCAGGCTTAGCAATACTTAATTGAGATGAGGCCGCAAGCTCTTCAAGGTCTAAAGGTCGCCCGTCCAAAATGGCCGCAATTAAGGTCGCGTAGAACGCCTGCCTGTCTTCAGCCTTAGACGCAAATGCCGAGAGCGAAGAGCGGAACGGGCTGCTGGCATCCTTTGCCTGCGGGAGAAGTCGTAAGAGCAGTCGCGCAAGATTCTCTTCAGAGATCATGCTCACAGCACGCAGGAGCATTCGCGGTTGATCGTCCGGGCGTTCGCGTAAGAACAGAGCGCTCAGCAGCGAGCGCGATAATCCGGGCAGGGAACGTAGGGCATCGGCAACCGTCAATTCATGGTCGCGCAGCAGCGCGCTCCACGGCAGCACTCCATAGCGCAGATAGTAGCTAAGAGCTTCGACCTGATCGTAACGTGCGAAGACGGAGCGCTCGTATGGGGTCGCGCGAGGTTGTTCATGAAGAGATTGCTGAACTCCATTCAATGCCTCAATCAGCGAAGCCTCGACCGCTCCGGCTTCTCGCTCCAATTCGCTTGCCAGCATCTCAGCCAGCGAGGCGACAGACACTCCAAAGCGCCCAGCCATCGTCACAACAATTTGACGAATCATTCCGCGCAGATTCCAACCGGCGAGAGGTTCGGACAGAAGATATTCGAGCAGCGTTTTCCAGACCGCGCTGTCCGGCGCAATCCGCGAGGCAAGATTAATCTGCGCGCCGCGCGCTCCTATGCTGCTCAGAATTTCGACGAGCCGGAAGATCGATTCCTTCCGGTGCGGCGCAAGCAACGACAACAGATTTTCATGCGGAAAAGCTTGCAGCAGACGATCCGCTATGACCGGCAGGCCGTGCTTAGAGCGACGCGCGCGTTGCAATATAATCCGTCGCGCCCTTAACGCATCATGCGCGGCGAGGAAGCGCAGCAATCCGCGCGTCTCCTGTCCGCCTTTCCACGCCTCGCTCGTCGCCGTCTCATCAAGATAAAGCTCAAGACGCGCCAGCGCATCCTCTACATAAGAATTAGAGGAAGCATGCTTCGCTCGTTGAGCAACAGCCTGCGCTTCAGTCTCTTCAGGTAATTCAGCCTCATCCAATTCGCATACCAACTCGCTGATAATCGCAGGCAATGAAGATTCGAGCGGGCGGCTCTTCTCGGCCTTCAGCAAGCCGAGCTGTATCATCCCTGTGATCTGTGCGTTTTCCAGCCCCTCCCTATCCGCCATCGCTTGCAGCAGCGACTTGACGAAGCTCTTGCGGTTGAACTGCGAGCCGTGTTCTTTCACGAGGTAGGAGAGAGCCAGCATCCATAGAAGTTTTGAGAACTCATCGTCGCTTAACATGAGCACGGGTTCGATCTTTTGAGCTTCTCGCAGGTCAATCATGTAGATGATTATCAACGCGGCGTGCGCGGGTTCTAGAAGATGAAGCAAACGCTTCAAAGACTCTTCTGCGAGTTGCATGACGATGCGTTCAACGACGCGGCGCTGATGGCCGTGCTTCTTTATTAACCGGACGAGAGCGGCGGAATCTCTTTCGGCCAACTCCATCATCATCTCTTCAAGGGAGAAAGGCTCTATGCGCGATGTGGAGACGGGCGGAGCGCCGTAGAGCAGGCAATGCTCAAGCATCTGAAGGTGCGACGCCTCTTCCGTCTGCTGCTGCTGCGTTGTCGTCTCCAGATTGATGTCGCGCATTATCTCTATGATGACGGCGGGCAGCGAAGATTCCGTCGTGCGATTCTTCTCGGTCTCTTTCAGGCCCAGATGAAGCGTCGTCAAGACCTGCGAGAATTCAAGACCTTCGCTCGCGGCCATCGTTTCCAGCAGCGATTTGACGAAGCTCTTGCGATTGAACTGCGAGCCGTGCTCTCTTATTAAATAAGAGAGCGTCAAAACCCATGTGAACCGCGCGAACTCGTTGTCGCCCAACGAGAGCAGAGGCTTGGCTCTATGAGTTTCATGAAGGTCAATCATGTAGGCGATGATTAATGAAGCGTGCGCAGGCTCAAGCAGGCCGAGCAGATTGCGAAGCCTTGCTTCTCCGAGTTGCAGAACGATGCGCTCAATGACGCGGCGTTGATGGCCGTGCTTCTTTATGGATTGAATGAGACGGGCCGAGTCTCTTTCGGCCAACTCCGAGAACAGTTCCTGAAAGGAGAAGGCCGCGTCGTGCGAAGCCCAGAACGGTAGAGTGCCGTAGAGCAGGTAATGCTCAAGCAATTCAAGGTGCGACGCCTCTTCCGGCTGCGAGCGATTATCAGGCGTGGGATTCTCAGCCTGTTCGCGCAGAACTTTAGCAAGCGCGCGGCGTAGCTCGTGATAAAAACGTTCCGCTGCCACTTCTTCAAAATGTTCGAAGGGCAGGTCGCCAAGGTTAATGTTCAATCTGGAAATCTTGATCTGTTGACCCTGCACATCGAGTTCGTCAAAGACGCGCTCAATCACCGGCAGTAAATACTTTTGGTTGATGTCTCCCAGCCTCGGTTGCAGCGCCAGAGCCAGCGCCTCGGAAGAGACTTCAACCTCAAGCATCTGCTTTCTGATACTGTGCTGCAATCTCAACATATCTCTTAAGGCTCGCGCTGGCATCGCTGTAGAAAGCTGCGCAGCCGTGCTGACGTAATGATGATTTCACGTCGCTGCCGGTTTCGTAGCGCGCGCCGCCAAGCCCAGTAGAGGGATTCAAACCGCCGCATCATCTGAGGGCGAAGGAAACAGTAGTCCGCTACAACGTGCGCGGGCGTGTTCTGCCGTATCACCTCGCGCACAATCGTCTGGTAATCCGCATCGCTAGGCGTGCCGGATGGCCGGGAGACGACGGCGGTGATAGTGAAGCTGTAAACGAAATCGGATTGGTCTGGACGACCGTTAGAATCATCTTGCTCGCGCTCGTCGGGCTTTGAGCGGCCAAAGCGCAGAAGAGTGTGTTCGACAATGTAGAGTTGCTGGCGAGTCTGGCTCAAGTTTTGGGCTGTGCCAGCGAGCGAGCGAGCGCATGCGGCTGCCGTTTCGGCTTCCGCGTATTTTCCGACCAGATGCCAGTTCTCTTCCGAAGGAGACTTGCAAACTAATGCGACCGAGGTGTCGCCGGGGAGCGAGCCAACGCGAAAATTCTCAATCTCTCGCGCCGCGCGCAGGAAAGCGTCCGTCACGCTCTGCCCGCGCAGCATCGTGTTGAGTTGCGAAGGCTGTTCGTCGCGCTTCTCTGGAAGAGAGGTCACGGAGACGAAATTCTCTTCGATCTGTTCGGCGTAACGGTCTAGCGTTCTTCCGATGGTCGCGTCTTGATCCGATTCGACAATGTTCAGGGCAAGCTCGTCCAGCGCGTCTATCAGAGGACGATGATAAGAGGCGCTCATGCCGAGTTGAATGCGGCTCTTGATCTCCATGCCGCAGATGTTGTGTGCGCTGGGCGGGGCAAGGTAATCGAAGCCGCGCCCGCGATTGTGCGTGCTTGCGACGAGGTGGCGCAGCAGAGCAAGCTTCGCGCGGATTGATGAGTTGACGGAAGACGCGCCGTCCTCTCCTTGGTCAGAGGCAGTGAGCGAGAATGCATCGAGCGTTTCGGCGTAGAGCGCAAGCAGGAAATCCAGAAAGCGGTTGCGACGAAGTGCGCGCCTGTCCTGACCGCGCACGATTCTAGACAGACCCGGCTGGTAGTCATCTTTGAGAAGCGGTGCGACGTTCGGAACAGTCTCGTTCAGATATTGATAAAAATAGGTCTGCTGCTGGTCGTACTCAATGGAGTACAGGTCTTTGACGTGGGCCAGTTGTGCGAAGAAGTCTGCCATCAGTTGGTCGAAGACAAGAAGGTAGCCTTTCAGTTGATTGGCCTGCGCCTGACGCACAACGGGCGCGTCCGTCGGAAGGCCGAACGAGTTTATGCCGTAGACGTTCGGGTACTGGTTCTGTATGGAGTAGTACTGTTCGACATTCTTGTATTGCCCCGTTGGAATAGCGAAGAACTCATCGTACTGCTCGCTCAACTTGTAAGTGCGGCGATAGTCAGCCCATAGCCTGTTCAACTCGCGCGCGACAAGCGCCGGGTTGGGCTTGTACTCAATGCCGTTCTTGAAGAGGTGAATCGTAAAGCCGCCGGATTGAGAGTCAGCGCCGGTCTGTAGTTGAAGAATATTTTTCCACGAAACAGGAATCTCTTCTTCGCCGCTATAGGGCTTCCCGCCAGCGCCGACTTTAACGGTCACACCGCTCACGCTCGTCACGCCTTTGCTTCCCGCAATCGTCCGAATTATCTCTTGAACGCTTATCTCAGACTGTTTAGGCTGTAGTTGATTCTCTGTGATAAAGCCGTTTCTGAGCAGCGGGCCGTTGAAGATTTCGTCGGGCGTTCTTCCCGTGTCGAGCATGCTTTTCAGAGATTGACGGCGCAATTCAGGTGCGAGGAAGTTTGCGAGGTTGAAGAAGATGCTGGCCAGAATTGCTTCGGGCGAAAGCGCGTCGTTGATTGATACGCGGGCGTTGACGATGGTGCGTGCAGGCTTCAGCAGGAAAATGGAATGAACGTCTTCGCAGAGATTCCTGTGGCGTGTGTAGACGCGCCGCACGCGGTTGCGAATCAGTTCGGGTTTGTGTTCGTCATCGCACACGCACGGGTCTGCGCCGGGAGCGTAGAGCGCGATGTCATAGAGACCGTTGACGGCCTTTGAGGATGTTGTGAAGCTGTGTGGCGTAAGCCATGCGTTAGCCACCTGCGGGACTCTATCAACTATCAGCTTGCGGTAATCATTCGCCGTCAGCGGATTGCACGGGAAGATGCGGCGTGGAATGAAGAGCGCCTGTTGTCGCGGGTTGATTCGACCGCTCTCTTTATCAATCAACAAATCTCCGAGCGGGAACTCTGCGCGGTACGACAACTCGGTCAACGCATAGCAAAGCTGCTCAAGCGTTGTCACGCCCGGATCATGCTCGTTGTAGTCAGTCCAAATCTTCCCTGCCAACTCTTGAACAAGCACTACGCCCTCTTGCTTCAAAGAGGCATAGTCCAGCCCTTTGTTGACCGGCTCTTCGGGGCTGATGGTGACAGGGACTTCCATTGGACTATGCCTCTTCGACGCGACTCTTAATTAAAGTTTGGCATGCTCCATCACTCCCTCATAATGCTGCTACTGTTGACCTGCTCTATCACGTCTTCGTAATGCTGCTGTCTGAATTGCGGATCGTTCTTGAGGCGGTCACGATAGGCCATTGATCCCCAAAGATAGTCAGAAAACCACTCGTTGGCTTTGGGGAAGACGCCATGTCCGCCGCCCTCTGTCCTGATATTTTCGCCCTCGGCTGTGCGCGTGACCCAGCCGGGATCAAGTATGTGCTTCCCAGGTACAGTCAGATTCGTCACCTGCTTCTTTGAAGGGTCGGCAGTTGTGTGAATCTGGCCGAAGGGCGGAATCCACATTGTCGTTCCTTCTTCAGTTGATTCTCTTCCCAGAGAGAGCGGAGCAGGATGTTTCTTTATAATGGAGTAAGTTTTTTGGGAAGACTCTTCCTCGCTCAAGTGCGATTCCTTTGGGCGCACCTGATGCAAGAGGTTGTAGTAGTGCGGGCCGTAGATGTAATTTGACCAGTTCTCAGAATATTTCTTGAGCTTGTTGCGATAATCCCTGAACCTTATCAGTGTGTTGCCCCTGCCTTCTGCGCTTAGAACCTTCCCTGCGAGATACGGGAAGCCGGTCTGTTTATCCCAGAAATTCTCTGTCTCGGCTTTTCCTATCGCCTTCAGGTGCTCATCCGTATCCGGGCCTTGCAGCATGTGCGGTATGTCCTTAGCATAATGCTCGCCTATGTTGGAGCCACCCCAATTTCCAAAGAACAGGTGACCGAGCGAGACAGGCAAGTGCATGGCATACGCGGCTTGACCCGACTTACCCTTTGAAGTTTCGTACACGGCCCTCAGGCGACCTTTCTCCTCCTTCCCCGGTTGCAAATACTGTTCGGGATTCGCCTTTATAGCCTGCTGCTTACGGTAGTTGTTCATCATGGAAGTTAAGTACGAAAGACCTAAGCCTCCGGCGAACTTCTTCCAAGGCTGCCGTTGACCCACGGGTCGTGTGTTAATAGCGCTTAAGTTTGACTTGGAATTTGCGGAACTGAATCTTTCGACCGGCGAGCTTACTGATAAACTTGACGCCTTCGCCCCCATCACGTCCGCTTCTCGCTCCAGCGCGGAATCATCATTGACAGGCGTGCCGTGCATCTGCGTGGTCGCCTGCACGCGTCCCTGCAACTGCTGAATTCTGTGCCAGCCTTCATGGCCTAGATGCTTCTCCTGACCGGGCGCGACGGAAATCTTTTTCCCTTGAGTGATAGCGTTCGCCTGGAATCGCGCTGGCTCGGATGAGTTGTATTCAACCTGCGTATCATCCAGACTCAGGCCGGAGAGATGCTCCAATCCAGCCTTCAAGTTATCGGGCATTCCGGTCTTGTTCTCCTTCATCTGAACGGGCGCGCGCGAGCGAGAACTCTGATTGAACATCTGCTGCATCTGAGCAACATGCAAGGCTTGAGGTCTCAGATTAGCTCTCTGCTGCAAAGCAGAGAATTGATGCGGCTCAGAGCTACGTGTGGCTGACGCCTCTCCTGAGAAAATGTTGGCGACAGCCCTGCTATGCTGCTGCTCCTGATTCTGCTGAACGAAGGAATTCATCTCAACTCTCCTTTCCAGTTGCAACCCTCTGCCGCTTATTAGCTGGCAGAACCCTTCACTGCCGAGACTCTTCTATCTCTTTTATTTTGGGCAAAGTTCCTGAGCGGAAGAAGGGACGACCCTCAGGAGTAATGCCTGAAGCTCCTTGTTGAGACGAGGTGATAAAGCCTCTTCCCATACCCATCATCATCAGCGAGAGCAGAGCCATGTAGCGACGGTTCATGAAGTTCATGGGACCAAATGCTGCCTGATGCAAGGCGTAAGCTCCTGCTCCAAAAAGAGGATACCCGAGGGCTTCAATCGGTGTGGGCGCTTCTCTCTGCTCTGTCTCTCGCGACTTCCATGGAACACCTTGCTCCGTCAGCCCGAACGATCCGAGTTGCGGGCGCAGAATCGAGATACCAGCGCCTGCCGCCGCCAGACCCGCTCCGAGCATGCGAAGACGTACCAGCGTTTTCAACCAACTTGCTCGCTTCGCTGCCTGACTGATGGCGTAGCCTCCGTAGCCCAACGAAGCCATGCCGGTTGTCCATTCAAGCGCGTCGCGACCCTGAGAGAGTGGGCCGCCCGCGCCGGGCTGTTGCGTTAACTTCGTCCCCGGATCACCCGGCCCAAGTGTGCCAAATCTGATTCCGCCGCCTTCGCTCTCAGGAGCATTCATGGGGCGTCGGCCAGAGAGCAGGTTCCCCGCCAAATAGGAAGCAAGAATTGCTTTGCCAGCCAGCGTTTTCATCATCATACTGCGCAACATGGGTTGCTGTTGACCAATGTAAGGTAGCCCGAGCGCCAGACCTCCACTGGCTGCAAACATTCCCGTGCCGAGTATGTCGAACATATCGGTGGGACGCCGCTTGCCCTCTTTACTCCCCGTCGTGTAGGGGTTTCCGCTCTGAGTAATACCGAAGGATCGCGGCTCGCCGGGATCCATCAAATTTCCGCCTATGGAGAAAGCAGCAGCGCCACCAATCGCTGTTAATAAGCGAGGTAGGAAAGGGCCGCCCCTCATTGTCATTGCTGATCGGTAAAGATTATTCCCGCCGAGGGTCGAAAGGCCAAATCCCACTCCCAGTCGAAGAAGGTCGCCTAACATTGGGAGCCACGGCGGCGGCTGCTTCGGGTCTGGGCCATTCCGTTGTATGACCTTTTGTCCTGAAATCTCTGACCTTTGCAATGGCATTGCCATCGCAGCTTTCCGATTAGACAGAGCTTCAGCCCATTGGGCTTGAATAATGGCGCGCGAGCTTTGGTTCAAGTTCTGTTTTAATTGAACCTGCGACTGCACTCTTGAACTTTGATTCAAGCTTTCGCCCAGTCTTCTAT
>JBAWGU010000411.1:0-4418 GCA_049593215.1 Pyrinomonadaceae bacterium | reverse complement strand
GTTCTGACAGGCTCGTTCAAATTTCAATGACACAACTTTATTGCGCTCGCTGGGTGTTGCCGATTCTTTCATCTCCGATTGAAGATGGAGTTGTTGCTGTCGAAGGCTCGCGCATCGTCGGCGTTGGCGCGCGCCGTGAGCTTTCTGGAAAGTTTGTTGAAGCGCGCGTCTCCGAGTTTGGAGAAGCAGCTATCTTGCCCGGCCTCGTCAACTGCCATTCGCATCTTGAGCTGACGGCGATGCGCGGTTTTCTCGAACCCGTTGAAAGCAACTTTTTAGCGTGGCTGAAGAAGCTGAGGATTGCGCGGGAGGAGCGCATGACGCAGGATGATCTGTATGTGTCTGCCGCTTGGGGAGCGGTTGAGGCTGCGCGCGCGGGTGTAACTTGTCTGGGCGATGCAGGGGATTCAGGCGACGCGCGTTTGATGGCTCTGCGCGATGTGGGTTTGCGCGGCGTAGTTTATCAGGAAGTGTTCGGGCCTGATTCAAAACTGGCGCAGGACCGATTCGCGCAGCTTCAGGAAAAAGTTTCTGCTCTGCAAGAGGAAGAGACGGAACTCGTGCGCGTTGGCGTCTCGCCACATGCGCCCTATACGGTTAGCAAAACTCTGCTTGAACTCATCACCGACTTTGCCCTTGCAAATAATTTGCCCGTGATGATACATGCGGCTGAATCCGAAGCGGAAGAGTTGTTAATGCGTGAAGGCACAGGCCCGTTCGCTTTGAGATTCGCGCAAGGTGGAATAGATTGGCGCGCGCCGCGCGTCTCTACCATTCAATACTTCAAAGAGATTGGCTTGCTGAGAGCGCATCCACTGCTCGCGCATTGCATCAGGGTTGACGCTGCGGACATCGAAACAATCAGGGAAGCGGATGCAAGCATCGCTCATTGTCCGAAATCGAATGCCAAGCTCGGTCATGGCCGTGCCCCTCTGGCCGCGTTTCTCAATCAAGGTTTGAGAGTTGGTCTGGGAAGCGATTCCGTTGCAAGCAACAACACTTGCGACATGCTGGAGGAAGCGCGCTACGCTGCGCTCATCTCGCGCGCAAGCGTGGATAAGATTGAAGGAGATGAGCCGCTCGGCGCAGAGCAAATGTTGCGTGCCGCGACAAGCGCGGGAGCGCAATCTTTCTGGCCCATGAATAATATTGGCTCGCTTGCCGAAGGCATGGACGCAGACCTCTGCATCATCAGGCTGGACGGCGCGCACCAGCTTCCCGTTTATGATCCGCACAGCGCGCTCATCTTCGCCTCTTCGCACAGCGATGTGATATTAACAATGGTTGCAGGCAGGGAAATCTTCAGCAATGGATGCGTCAGGACTGTTGACGAAGAACGCCTGCGCGCTCGCATCAGAGAGATTGGGAGAGCGATAGATTCGTAAATCGTCAATAGACCTCTTGCAAAAGTTGGGGTCATCGAAATATCGACCGCTAAATCATTGGCTTTTACGTTCGGTCAAAGTGACTTTTGCAAGAGGTCTAATCGTCAATCGTGAATCGTGAATAGAAAAAGCGATTCATCCATTCACGATTTACGATTTACGATTCACGGCTTCCTATGAATGTGCTTGTTCTAAATTGCGGCAGTTCTTCAGTTAAGTTTCAACTGATAGCAACTGATCTTGATCTCATCGCGCAGAACGCGGACAGGCGTCTGGCGCGCGGGACGATTGAGCGCGTTGGCGGTGAAGCGATTATTACGCTTCAGGTCGAAGGGCGCGAGGCAAAGCGTTCGACTGCGCCTTTAAGGGATACGCGTGCGGCGGTGGACCTGATTATTCGCTGGGCCTGCGCGGAGGATTCCGGCATTCGTGAAATCAGAAGCGTTGGCGACATTCATGCTGTGGGCCACAGGGTCGTGCATGGAGGCGAGCGGTTCACGCATTCCGTGTTGATTACGGATGAAGTCTTGCGCGGGATAGAGGATTGCATAGAGCTTGCCCCGCTTCATAATCCTGCGAACATCAAAGGCATCATGGCTGCGCGCGAAGTCTTCGGCGCAGGCTTGCCGCAGGCCGCAGTCTTTGACACGGCCTTTCATCAGACGTTGCCGGATTACGCTTATCTCTACGCTCTGCCCTATCAACTCTATCGCCGCCATCGCCTGCGCCGTTACGGTTTTCACGGCACGTCGCATCGCTACGTCGCTTATCGCTACCGCCAGCTCAAACAAATCGCGCGCGAGAGTGTCAATGTCATCACGCTTCATCTGGGCAACGGCTGCTCAATCGCTGCGATTCGTGAGGGCAACTCCGTTGACACCTCGATGGGGATGACTCCGCTCGAAGGCTTGGTGATGGGCACGCGCTCAGGCGACATTGATCCGGCAATCATTGATTTCATCTCGGTCAAAGAAGGATTGTCCGCGCAAGAGGTCGAGACGCTGCTTAACAAGCAGTCGGGCTTGCTCGGCATTTCCGGTTTGACGAACGACATGCGCGAGCTTTTGGATGAAGCGCACGAGAATGATGATCGCCGTGCGCGACTGGCGATTAAGATTTTCTGCTATCGCGCGCGCAAATATACGGGCGCGTACATTGCCGCGACGGGCGGAACCGACGCGATTATCTTCACCGGCGGCGTTGGCGAAAACTCTGCGGAGATTCGCGCTCTGATCTGTGAAGGGTTAGAGTGGATGGGGCTTGAGCTTGACGCAGAGCGCAACGCCGCGCATACGGGCGGGCTTGAAGGATTAATCAGCCGCGATGGGTCAAGGCTTGAAGCTTATGTCATCCCAACGGATGAAGAACTCTTGATTGCGCGCGACACCGTGCGCTGCGTTCACGGCGTGCCGCAACGGTATTGAAGAGCAGAAGTCAGGAGTCAGAAGAAAAGCGTATGATGGATGGTTGTTGATAACAGATAGCGTTTGAAAATGGAGCGAGAGTTAATGTTGAAAATTCATGTGAGTCTGTTGTTAATCGTGATGTCGCTGGCGGCGAATGGCGCGGGCGCGGCGGGTTGCGGGGCGAAGTCAAATAATGGCGCGCAGAAGCCGCCGAAAAATAGTAATGCCGCACAGACGCCGACGCCTGCGAGAGAAGGAGAGAATGTGACGGGAAGCGAGATGAAGGTGCTGGCTGAAGGCGCTTACTCGAAGGTGCAGGATGCCTTCATCGCTGTGGCGCGCGACATGGAAACTTATGCGGCGTTGCGCGATGTGGTCGAGAGTTTGCCGGAGCAGAGCGCAGACTATTTTGAGAAGAATCTGGTCGTCGCAGCATTTCTCGGTCAGAGGCGTTCGGGCGGCTACGGCGTGGAGATAGCGCAAGCCTCTAAAGGTCATCTCAGCGTCAGCGAGAGGACTCCGCCCAAAGGTGCGATGACGACGCAGGCGCTGACCGCGCCGTTCAAGATTGTTTCTATCAAGATCAGCGATGAAGGGCATGGTATTGATGAAGCGCCCGCTATTGTCGAAGCTGATGCGGTGTGGCAGAGGGCTATGCGCGCGTACCGTGTGGCGAGCGGTGATTTCAAAACAGGCGGAGGCTTTGCCGGAAGATTTGAGAATCTGAAACTCGAAGGCGAGCTTCGCGCCATGCGCTATGGCAAACTCGCTACCGTCTTCTTCAACTTAAAAGGCACAGGCGGCGCAAAGGCTCGCGCGTTGACGGAGACTGCGACAGGCATCGTGCAGGATGGCGGGAGCATTACACTCCCGCGTCTTGATCCGAACTCGCTTGTTGACGTGCCGCGTGGGGCGCTACGTGCAAGCGGGCGTTTGACCGAGAATGAAAGCAAGCTCTCACTCTCTTTTGAATCTTTGCCGACGATTGTCGCGGACGGCTTTGGCGGCGCAGGCAAACTCGAAGCCGTTGCCACGACGCCTGCGCCCGCGAAGAAGAGCGCGAGTAATTCTGAAGAGCCTATGTGATAACAGAAAGACGCTGCCTTTGAAGTTTAGGGCGGCGATTTTATTACGGTTTCCAAACGAGTGCGACAATCTTTAATGAGCGTTTAGAGGCGGGAACGGCCCGCCAACTCAACTTGCAATGGCGGGCAAGCCCGCCTCTAAACGGTCGCGTTCTATTGATAACCGTAATAGATGAGTTGAAGTGATGAAGATGAACAGAGCGGCGCGTGTGGTCCCGAACGAGAGCAAGGTGCGCGGCAGGCTCTTGAGCATCAAGCCTGAAGCGGATGGGGAAGGCTCTGTCTGGGAGATTGCCGTCGAAGCAGCAGAGGATGTTGACAACACACCTAACTTTGCTAAGTCGCACGTGGGCGAGACAATCAAGGTTTACGTCAACGCGGAAGACGAGCATTCAATCGCCGAACAGGATGAGATTGAAGCTCACGTTTCTTACAGAGGCGACGAGCATGGCGGAAGGTTCGCCCTGAGCGGCGACGTTCAGAAAAAATGATATGCGGATTAAGGACAGGTCAGAACCGCCTGCGGTAGCGGGCGGGTGATG
>JBAWGU010000410.1:0-12633 GCA_049593215.1 Pyrinomonadaceae bacterium | reverse complement strand
GGTATAAGTTTAGACTGACTCACGTGATGACTAAACCACGACCCGCCCGCTACCGCAGGCGGTTCTGACACGAGCTACGCCCAATTGCAATTCGCTATAGAAAGGAAATGGCTGCCTCCTTCAAGCTTATTGAAAGAGGCAGCCAGACCAAGACTTTTGGCAAGAAATTTTTCGGCTTAATTAGTGAAGTTGAAGTTGATGTAGCCGGAAATGCGTACAGGCTGGCCGTCAACGACCGTCGGGTTAAACTTCCAACGCCGGGCCGCGTCTTCCGCCGCTTTACGCAGGAGGACGGGGCCGTCTGTGCTCTGCACGGCAGCGACAGCGCCATTTTCATCAACGACGACATAGACTTTGACGATGCCCACAATACCTGCGCTCTTAGCTATCTGCGGATAGCTTGGCGATCTTCTTTCCGTTGCTTTAGTAAACAGCGAGCCGACATCAACAGGCCCGCTCTCCTTCTTTGAATCATTGCCTGCCTGATTTTTTACCGCTTCGCCTTGCGGAGTTGAGGCGATTGATTTTTCAGAAGTGGTCGAAGGAGATTTGGACTTGGCGTTTGCTTGTGTTGCCGTCGTGTTAGTTACGTGTGATGAGAGTTGCGAGCCGGAGGCTGGGTTGTTCTGCGGCGAGTTGCCGGAACGATTGCTCTTAGTGCTGACAGTCTCTATGCGTGTCTCGGAAGCGGCGAGTCTCTGGCGCGCGCCGTCAAACTCCTGCTGCCACTTTGCACGCTCTTCCGTATCGCGCGAAAGGGTTGCGCGCAATCTGGCAACATCTTCGAGCAGCGCATTCGCATCCGTGCTCTTCTCATTCTCGACATTAATTTCTTTCGCCTGCGCGGCAACGCGCTCAAGCAGAGAGCGCAAACGATCAAGGTCGCCGATGGATTCCTGCGGGAGCTGCTGCTGGTCGGCAAGGTTGATGCCGTAAGAGCGATAACGATCAAGATGCGCGCGCGCTCCTGTAATGGCCTGACCCGCGAGAGCAAAGTAGCATTGAATCGAGCCTTCCTTCTGCGTTGCGCGCAGCTTATAAGTCTCTTCGAGCAAAGATTCTGCGCGCGTGTAATCAGCCTCTTCAAGAAAGATGCTCATCAGCATCACGCTCGCCACATCGCGCAGCGAATCCTCTTTAGCCTCTTTGCGTATGCCGTCAAGCTCGTTGACGGCGGATGACAGGCTATGCGCTGCGGCAAGCGCGCGGGCGCGAGAGAGGCGCGTTTGTAAATCTTCCGTGCTGTTGTTTGTTTGCGCGAAAATCGCCGAAGGGATGGCGGCGAAAAGGATCACGCTCGAAGCAAAAAATACTTTGCGGCTCAGAATTTTAATCATGCGTAAGCTGTCTTGATTCACTATTGCTACTCCATAAAATAATAAAGCGAGCTTCAATGGCCCGCTTGCAGGTACACCTTAATTTGATGACCCGACATTATGGCCTTAGGCGAGGATATGCGCAAGCCTTTGATGACCTGCTTTTGTTATTTGGTTGTGCCTGAAGGGGCGAGACTCTGAATAATTCGCTCGCGAAAGGCACGTGCGCGCACCTTTATATCCTGTTCGTCCAAAGTCTGCAACCTCCGGTCGCGCATGATGACGCGCCCTTCGATGATAACAGTACGCACGTCAGCAGCTTTGGTCGCATAAACGAGGTCCGAATAAATGTTGTAAAAAGGCGTTTGATTGAGCGCGTCCTGGTCAACGATAACTAAGTCCGCGCGCTTACCCACTTCAATCGAACCAATCTCGCCCTCCATGTGAAGCGCGCGCGCGCCGCGAATCGTCGCCATCTCAAAAGCCTGCTCTGCCGAGAGGACTTTCGGATCGCCCGAAAAAACTTTGTGCAACTTGGCAGCCGTGTCCATCTCTTCCCACATGCTCAGATCGTTGTTAGACGCCGCGCCGTCCGTTCCCAATCCAACGCTCATATCCGCATCGAGCATCTGCGGCACAGGCGCAACGCCCGAAGCGAGTTTCATGTTCGACTGCGGGTTATGCACGATGCCGACGCCGAGACGCTTGAGGAGCGCCATCTCACCTTCGCTTGGGAAAACGACGTGAGCGGCGATCACCTTATCATTCAGGAAACCTATGCTCGCAAGATAGTCAACGGGGCGCGCAGATTTTGCTTTCACACTGTCTTCAACTTCCCTGCGCGTTTCAGAGATGTGTATCACGATGGGCACGCCTGTGCGATTCGAGAAAGCTCGCACAGCCTTGAGATGCTCTTCGCTCACGGTGTAAGGAGCGTGCGGAGCGATGGCAGGCGTAATAAGGGCATGGCCCTTCCACTTCTTCACAAACTTTTCAACATAAGCCATCGCCTCGGCGTTGGTCTTATTATCCGCGACGGGAAAATCTATAATTGTTTCGCCAAGCACGCCGCGCACGCCCGCGCGCGCAGTTTCATCCGCGATGGCATCCTCGAAGTAGTACATGTCGCAGTAGGTCGTCGTGCCCCCGCGAATCATTTCCGCGAGGCCGAGCCGCGTGCCTTGGCGAACGAAATCCTCTGTAACGTTTTTGGCTTCTGCGGGAAAGATGTATTTCGTCAGCCACTCCTGCAAATCCAGATCGTCTGCGAGGCCGCGAAAGAGCGTCATAGGGACGTGCGTGTGGCCGTTGATGAGTCCGGGGATGATAATTTTACCGCCCGCCTCAACGGTTTCGCGCGCGACGTATTTCGGCTCAATCTCAGCACGAGAGCCAACGGCGATGATGCGGCCTTTGTTGACAGCCACCGCGCCGTCCTGAATCACACGGCGCTTGCCATCCATCGTCACAATCGTCCCGCCGCGCACAAGCAGGTCAATACCTCTTCTCCTTCTTTGCGTTGACGCTGCAAGTGGAGTTGAAAGAGAAGCCATAAGAATGATGGAGAAGATTAGTCGAATATATTTTGTCATTTTAGAAAGACTGTCCGTCGTCAGTGGTCCGTTGTCCGTTGTTTGTGATTGACGAATTGAATGCTTTAGATGAATCACTCAGGAAGCGTTACGCTCAAAACAACTGACTACTGACAACGGACAACGGACAGCTTTTTATTTATCTTTGCTTGCTTCTTTAAGAAATCTCGCGTCGAAGGCGCGCGGCAGAAGGTCGCCAACCTTGTCCGTTTCAACTGCGCCGCGAAGGTTTGCGAGTATGATGGGCGTCGCATCACGACAGAATTCCCAGATGATCTGGCGGCAAGTGCCGCAGGGCGGCGTGAGATTTTCTGTGTCCGCGACGATGGCAAGACGCTTAAAATGTCGCTCGCCTTCCGAGAGGGCTTTCCAGATAGCGACGCGCTCCGCGCAGACCGTCAGGCCATAGCTCGCGCTCTCTATGTTGCAGCCCGTGTAGATTTTGCCGTCCTCTGTTTCGACTGCCGCGCCGACGCGGAAATGCGAAAAGGGCGCGACGGACTGTTCGCGCGCTTTCATTGCTGCTTGAATTAATTCTTCTTGTCCCGGCTCGCTCACACTTGTCCTCCACTGACTGTTAAGACATTTGCTAATCGCTCACGAATCTTGCCGCTGATAAGATCAATGCTGACGAGATTGTGTCCGCCTTCCGGAATAATCACGTCGGCGTAACGCTTCGACGGCTCGACAAACTGCATGTGCATGGGGCGCACGGTGTTGAGATATTGTTCGATGACGGAATCAATCGTGCGCCCGCGCTCGGCGATGTCGCGGCGCAGGCGGCGTATGAAGCGTATGTCGTCGGGCGTATCAACGAAAACTTTAATGTCCATCTGTTCGAGCAGGCGCGCGTCCGTAAAGATAAGGATGCCCTCGATAATGACGATGGGAGTTGGCTCAATCAGCTTAGTCTCGTTAAGACGCGTGTGCGTTTTGAAATCGTAGAGCGGTAGCTCAACAGGCTCTCCCGCCTTCAACTTTCGCACATGGTTGACGAGCAGATCGTTATCAAGCGCATCAGGGTGATCGAAGTTGACGGCCCTGCGGTAATCGAGCGGCAGGTCTTTCAGATTGCGATAATAAGAGTCCTGCTGTATGAACGCGACATCATTCGCGTTGACCGATTCAAGAATGCGATTGGCGACAGTCGTCTTGCCCGAACCCGTGCCGCCGCAAATACCTATGATCATAAAGCAGTAGTCAGTAGTCAGTAGTCAGTAGTCAGTAGTTTGCATGGCATTCGTGGCTGAGTGATGAAAATATTGATCCTCGTCTCTCAACCTCTTCCATGCTGGCTACTGGCTACTATTTTTGGAATTATGCGTCGCAGCAACTCTTTGAAAGTTGCGTGGACGCGCGCGCCTGTTTCCATCACGTCTAAGTGGTTGATTGGCTGGTCAATGACTCCCGCAGCCAGATTGGTGATGCAGGAGATGCCAAGAATCTTGACGCCCATCTGGCGTGCGACGATGGCTTCGGGGACTGTGCTCATGCCGACGGCATCTGCGCCGAGCGTGCGCAGCATACGCACTTCCGCAGGCGTCTCGTAGCTTGGTCCAGTGAGCGCGCCGTAGATGCCGCGCCGCACCTGCAAGTTCATCGCGCTCGCTTCCTCCATCGCAATCTCTTGAAAGTCGTGCGCATAGACTTCCGACATATCGGGGAAACGCTCGCCGAATCTTTTGTCGTTCGGGCCGCGCAAGGGATTAATGCCCATCAGGTTGAGATGGTCGCTGATGACCATCAACGCGCCCTGATCGAATTCGACGTTGATGCCGCCCGCCGCGTTGGTCAAAATCAGCGAACGCACGCCCATCAACTTTAAGACGCGGACGGGAAAGACGACTTCCTCGATTGAATAGCCTTCATAATAATGAAAGCGTCCCTGCATCGCTATGATGGGGACGCCTTCGATTTTGCCGAGCACGAGACGGCCTGCATGGCCTTCAACGGTCGAGCGCGCAAATCCCGGAATCTCTTCATAAGGAATCGCAGACGCATCTTCAAACTCATCGGCGAAAGCGCCAAGACCGCTACCCAAAACGATAGCAACGCTCGCCTCTTCGCTCCAGCGCGCACGCACAGTCCGCGCCGCGTGTTCCGCACGCTCGTACATAGTTTCAGTACTCAATTCGTTAAGCATGATAAAAAGCTGAGAGCGCAGGCGTCCCGTCTGCATAGCGTGCTCGAAAGCACGCTCACACAAGTTTCGTCTTTAATCAATCTTGAAATAGCTGCTTCCTTTTATTCGCGCTCGCGCGCTCATGGCAGGCAAGATGCCTGCGCTCCCGGCAGTTGCTCCTGACTACTGTTTTCTCATTTCTCTTTCTGGTATGGCAAGCCCAGAGCGCGTGGCGCGCGAGAATGGCCGATGAAGCCCGCCAGCACGATGATGGTTAAAAGGTATGGGATGATCTGTATGAACTGGTTTGGTATCTCTTCGCCCGAAGGCAACTTGACGCCCTGCAACTGAATCGCTATCGCTTCGGTGAAGCCGAACAGCAGGCACGCAAGCATCGTCTGCACAGGCCGCCACTTGCCGAAGATGAGCGCGGCCAGCGCAATGAAGCCTCTGCCCGAAGTCATGTTGCGCGTGAAGAGCGAAGACTGCCCGATTGAAAGATACGCGCCGCCAATCGCCGCGAGCGCGCCTGAGATGAGCACGCCCGTGTATCGAATCCTTTTCACGCTGATGCCAGCCGCGTCCGCCGCTTCCGGGTTTTCTCCGACCGCGCGCAGGCGCAGGCCGAAGGGCGTGCGATAGAGCACGTACCATGTGACGAGGACGAGTGTGAAGGCAATGATGATGGGCGTGACGGGAATCAACTGCTCTTTCGGAATCTGCGGCGTCGAGCCTGAAGAGAGAAAGAGTGCGCCGCTCAGGAAGGCTGGCAATCCAATCATCAAAATGTTTATGCCCGCGCCCGTCACCACCTGATCCGCACGGAAGCGTATGCAGAGGACGGCATGAATCGAAGCGAGCAACACACCCGCGCAGATGCCTGCCAAGAGTCCGAGCCAGGGGTTGTTGGCATAATGCGTGACGGCGGCGGCGGTGAATGCGCCCGCGAGCATGAGACCTTCGAGCGCGATGTTGATGACGCCTGAGCGTTCGGAATAGAGGCCGCCCAGAGCAGCCAGCACCAGCGGCGTCGCCAGACGAATCGTTGAGAAGAGCAGCGAAATATTTAAGATGTCTCGCATGGGCTATACCTTTGAACGCTTGAGCAGACCGAAGCGGCTGAACGGCCCGCGAAACAGCGCTTCGGCAGCGACGAAGAGGATCACGATGGCTTGCAAAATTTCCACGATGTCTTTTGTGACGTGCTCTGTGAAAGCGTCCACAGGGATGCCGCCACGCAGCAACATGCCGAAGAGGATCGCAGAGAAAACTACTCCGACAGGATGATTGCGCCCGAGCAGCGCAACAGCGATGCCTGTGAAGCCGTAGTTTGCGGAGAAACCGTCATAGTAACGATAGCGGTATCCAAGCACTTCGTTGATGCCGACCATTCCGGCCAGCGCGCCTGAGACGGCCATCGCCAGCACCACCTGCTTGCGCACAGAGATTCCGCCATACTCCGCCGCCGAAGGGTTCGCGCCCGTCGCGCGAATCTCATAGCCCCATTTCGTTTTCCACAAAAAGACGTACACGAGCGCAGCAGCAATGAGCGCGAGGATGAAAGCAAGGTTCAGAGGAATTCTTTCGGGCAGGCCCGGAATGAATTTGCCAAGCCGCGCGATGTGCGCGCCTGCACCGATTGGCGCAGATTCGAGAATCGGATCGCCCGGAATTTTATAATGATACTGGGTGAAATAACTGACGAGCGCGACGGCGATGAAGTTAAGCATGATCGTGTTGATAACTTCATGCGAGCCGAAACGCGCTTTGAGGAACCCCGGAATCGCTCCCCAAAACGCGCCCACCAGAATCGCCGTTACTATCGCAAAGGGAACGAGCACAACGGCAGGCAAAGTCATCCACGAATAGTTGACCTGCTTCCCTGCCACGTCCACCACCGTTCCGCCAAACTTGATGCCCACCCATGCGGTCGCAAACGCCGCAGCGTAGAGTTGTCCCTCCGCGCCGATGTTCAGCAGCCCGCAGCGAAACGCCACCGCCACCGCCAGCCCCGTGAAGATCAGCGGCGTCGCATAGAAGAGCGTATAGCCGATGCCATCGGGCCACGAGAGAGCGCTGCCAATCAGCAGCTTGTAAGTTTGAATCGGATCATCGCCGATAAGGAGTACGAAGATGCCGCCAATGATAAACGCCGTGATGACGGCGACGAGCGGAAAGAGCAGTTCGCGTAGAAGCTTCATAACGAAACGATGAACGCGGAATGATGAACGATGAAAGAAAAGCTGTCCGTAGTCAGTTGTCCGTAGCCCGTTGTTTTTCTTCTTTTGTTTCCGGTTTTTAACAACGGACCACTGACAACGGACAAAGGGCAGTTCTTAATTCATCGTTCATCATTCATCATTCCTCCTTTGATTTCCCTCCAGTCATGAGCAGTCCGATCTCTTCGTTGGTCGTGCGCTTCGGATCAACTTCGCCGACAATTTTGCCGTGATAGATGACGAGCAGGCGGTCTGCGAGCGCGGTCACTTCTTCAAGCTCTGCGGAGACCAGAAGCACCGCGCAGCCGGAATCTCTGAGCGCGACGAGTTGGCTGTGAATAAATTCGATGGCTCCGATGTCAACGCCGCGCGTCGGCTGCGAGACGAGCAGGAGTTTCGGGCGCAGATCGAATTCGCGTCCAATGATTAGCTTCTGCTGGTTGCCGCCGGAGAGTGCGCGCGCAGGCAGCTCAATGTTGGCGGGCCGCACGTCGAAATCTTTGACGAGTTGCGCGGCGCGGGCGTTAATAGCATCTTCGTCAAGCAGCACGCCGCCCGGCCCCGTCACGGCAGGCTTGCGGTAGTGAACGCCCAGAATAGAATTTTCCGCGAGGTCGAAATCGAGCAGGAGTCCGCGCCTGTGGCGATCTTCAGGGACGTGCGCAATCCCAATCTCCTTGCGCTCACGCGCGTTCTCATTAGTAATGTCGCGCTCTTCATATTCGACCGTGCCCGTGATTCTGTTTGCATCAACCAGCCCTGCCAGAGCTTCTATCAACTCGGTCTGCCCGTTGCCCTCCACACCCGCGAGGCCGACTATCTCGCCAGCGTTGACCTGAAAAGTAATGTCGTTGACGCGCTTCGACCCGTCGTGTCCTGTGACCGAAAAATTGCGCACGCTCAAAACGGTCTTGCCGACTTTCGCTTCGGGCTTATTAATTCTCAGCAGCACATCGCGGCCGACCATCAAACGCGCAAGCTCCGCCGCGTTGGTCTCGCTCGTCTTCAACTCTCCCACGACGCGCCCATCGCGCATCACAGTCACATCGTCTGAGATAGCGAGCACTTCGGAAAGCTTATGCGTGATGATGACAACGGTCTTTTCCTGCTCACGCATTCCGCGCAGGATGGCGAAGAACTCTTCAACCTCCTGCGGTGTCAGAACGGCAGTCGGCTCGTCAAGAATCAAGAGGCGCGCGTGGCGATAGAGAGCCTTCAACAACTCAACGCGCTGCTGCTGACCGACAGAGAGAGTCTCAATCGTTGCATCCGGGTCAACGGAGAGTTTGAACTCTTCCGAGAGCGCGCGAATCTCCTGCGCCGCTTTATTAAGATCGAGCGCGACTGCGCTGCCGGGTTCCGCTCCGAGCACAATGTTTTCGGCAACAGTCATCGGCTCGACGAGCATGAAATGCTGGTGAACCATCCCGACGCCGAGCGCGATAGCATCATGCGGCGATTTGATGTCGCGCACCTCGCCGTCAATCAAAATCTCTCCGCTATCCGGCGTGTAAAAACCGTAAGCGATGCGCATGGCGGTGGATTTGCCCGCGCCGTTTTCGCCCACGATGGCATGAATCGTGCCGGGCCTGACCTTGATGCTCACACGGTCATTCGCCAGCACATCGCCAAAGCGTTTCGTGATATTACGTAATTCAAGCATAATCAGTTTTCAGTTTTCGGTTTTCAGTTTTCAGACAAGAAGCGTTTGAACTCTTTTCTGAAAACTGAAAACTGAAAACTGTTTACTGTCCGATAGCATCGGTTACTTTTATTTTTCCGTTAATGATGTCCTGCCTCGCCGCGTCAACCTGTTGCAGGGTGTCTTGCGAAATCAAGGGTCTATTAAAATCATCAAGCGAATAACCGATGCCGTCTTTATCGAGGCCGAAGATGTGTGTGCCGCCTTGAAACTTGCCGTTCACGGTGTCTTTCACGATGTCGTAAACGGCATTGTCAACGCGCTTGACCATGCTGGTGAGGACGAAGCCGGGTTTGACGCCGTTCTGGTTTGAGTCAACGCCGATGACGAAATGCGTGGCGTGCCCGTCCTGTTTGCCCTGCTGCTCGACGGCATCGAATGCGCCGAGGCCGGAGTTGCCAGCCGCAGTGAAGATGACATCCGCGCCTTTGCTAATCTGCGCGAGCGAGAGTTCCTTGCCTTTGCCGGGATTGTTCCATGCGCCGTCTGTGACGCCGACGTAGTTGGAAATCACGCGAATGTTTGGATTGACAGCCTTCGCGCCTTCTTCGTATCCGGTTTTGAAACGATGAATCAGACCGATGTCCATGCCGCCGATGAAGCCTATCGTGCCGGTCTTTGAAGTTTTAGCGGCGATCATGCCGACGAGGTAAGAGCCTTCGTGCTCTTTGAAGATGAGCGAGGCGACGTTTGGAAGCTTGCTCTCGCCATCAACGATGGCGAAATGAATGTTCGGATAATCCTTGGCGACCTGTTCCATGATTGGAGCCTGCGCGAAACCTATGCCGATGATGAGGTCATAGTTCTTCTCTGCAAAGGCGCGCATCGCAGGCTCAATCGAAGTCGGGTTGCCGGGTTCCACGTCGCGCAGCACGATTGGCAAATCTTTCGCAGCGCGTTTGACGCCTTCCCATGCGGCTGCGTTAAATGAACGATCATCTTTGCCGCCGATGTCGAAGACTATGCCGACATGAATTTTGGATTTGTCGTCGGTGGCAGCCTGAGTCTGACGATGACAGGCCGTGCCGACGCTTAAGAGCGAGCACAGGAGCGCAAGCAGCATCCAGAAATAAAGCTTCTTCATGTGGTGATTACTTCCTTAATTAATTCGGGTACAGATGGTGTAGGCTCTTCGCCAATTTCGTAAGCGGCTTGAATCTGCGCGGCAGCCGTTTGCGCTTGCGCTTCCGTCCGGCAATAAAGAAGACCGAGCGTGTCGCCTGCCCTGACTTCATCGCCAATCTTCGCGTCCGCGAGAAAGCCGACAGCCGCGTCAATCGTATCTTCAATGTGAACGCGCCCGCCGCCTATCGAAGCGACAGCGTGCCCGATCTCTGCCGTCTCAATTCCCTTTACGAACCCGGTGCGCGTGGATTCTACCTTAATCGCGTGCTCGATCAAAGGTAAGATACGCGAAGGCTCATCGCACACGCGCGCGTCGCCGCCCTGCGCCTCTGTATTCTCCCTAAACTTTTCAAGAGCCGCGCCTGACGCGAGCGCGTTTTGAACTTTCGCACGCGCGGCTTCAAGAGAAGGCTCGATGCCGGAGAGCGCGACCATCCGCGCAGAGAGTTCAACGGAGAGATCAAGCACGGGGCGCGCGCGCTCGTCCACATCACCTCTCAGGATGTTGATGCATTCTAAAACTTCGAGCGAGTGGCCGACAGCACGGCCCAGAGGCTGGTTCATGTCTGTGAGCAGAGCTTCCGTCTTCACGCCGCACGAATTGCCCGTTGCGACGAGCGCATGTGCCAACTCTTTCGCGCGCTCTTCTTCACGCATGAATGCGCCCGTGCCCGTCTTCACATCAAGGACCAGCGCATCGAGACCCGCCGCGAGTTTCTTGGACATGATTGATGCAACGATGAGAGGAATCGCTTCCACTGTCGCCGTCGCATCTCTGAGCGCGTAGAGCTTTCTATCTGCGGGCGCAATCCTCTCGGTCTGTCCCATCATGGCGAAGCCGACGCGCTCAAGTATCCCGCGAAACTCCGGCAAAGAGAGCCGCACGCGATAGCCCGGAATTGATTCAAGCTTGTCGAGCGTCCCGCCCGTGTGCCCCAGACCGCGCCCTGAAATCATAGGCACAGACGCGCCCGCCGCAGCCACGAGCGGCGCAATTATGAGCGAGGTCTTATCACCGACGCCGCCCGTTGAATGCTTATCAACTTTCGGCAGAGCGATGTCTGAGAAGTCGAGCATCTCGCCCGAATGGAGCATCGCCTGCGTGAGAGCTTGCTGCTCATCCGCGTTCATGCCTCTTAAAAAAATCGCCATCAGCAGCGCGGAGGCTTGATAGTCTGCGACCTCGCCGCTCGTCACGCCTTTGACAAAGAACTCAATCTCTTCGCGCGAGAGCGTTTCCCCGTCGCGCTTCCTGCGTATCAAATCCTGTGGTCTCAAACCTTTTCCTCTTCAACTCTGCGCCAGTAAAACAACAGCCTGCACAGTGATGGCTTCGCCACGCCCCACCGCGTCAAGCCCTTCGCCTGTCTTTGCTTTGATGCTCACGCAACCGGAATCAACACTGAGAGTATGCGACAATTTCTCGCGTATCGCCAAGATGTACGGGCGCAGCTTCGGCCCCTCAAGCAACACCGTCGCATCCACATTGACCACATAATAACCGCGCTCGCCCGCGAGCCACATCACACGCGCCAGAAGTTCCAGACTGTCCGCATCTTTCCACTGCGGGCTGAGATCAGGAAAATGAACGCCAATGTCGCCCTCGCACAACGCGCCGAGTATCGCATCAGCAATTGCATGAGAGAGCGCGTCAGCATCCGAATGCCCGTCAGCCCCGCGCTCACATTCTATCAGCACACCGCCGAGGATGAGCGGACGCCCCAAGACTAAACGATGCGTGTCATGTCCGATGCCGATGCGAAACATAAATCAGTAGTCAGTAGCCAGTAGTCAGTAGTCAGTAGATTTCAGGCACTCAAGGCTGAGCATTATTTAAGAGAACGTATCTGCTGCTCAACCTTCTTCATGCTGGCTACTGGCTACTGGCTACTGACTACTGTTTTCCATCTCTCGCAAAATCGTTTCCGCGAGCGCGATGTCTTCCGGTCTCGTGATCTTGATGTTGCGTGGGTGGCCTTCGACGACTCTGACCGTTGCGCCGATGCGTTCGACGAGCGTGCTGTCGTCTGTGACTTCTGCCCTAAAATCTTTGACCTGCTCGTAAGCGCGGCGCAGTAGTGAATAATGAAAGCACTGCGGCGTGAGCGCGTGGTGCAGACGCGCACGCTCAAGCGTCCGCGCAACTTTTCCATCTTCAACCTCTTTGATGGTATCAATCGCGGGCGCAACGAGGATGGCTGCCCCGCTCTCAACGGCTGCTTGAACGGTCCGGCTTATCTCTTCAGGCATCACGAAGGGGCGCACGCCGTCATGCACTGCGATGATCTCTGCTGTTGCAGCGCGCACGGCCTGAAGCCCTCGCCAGACGGATTCAGCGCGCGTCTCGCCGCCCGCCACCACACGCGCCAGCTTGCTGAGTTCATACTTGCCCGCAATCGCAAGAAAGCCTGCCGCATCCTGCGCAGGCAATACCACAATCACTTCTTGTATCTCTTGACACTGCTCGAAGCGTCTGAGCGTGTGAATGATAACAGGCTCTCCGGCAAGCTCAAGAAACTGCTTGGCGCGCACAACTCCCGCGCCCATGCGCTTGCCC